>NZ_DAMBUH010000205.1:0-1339 GCF_032053605.1 Tianweitania sp. | reverse complement strand
ACAACGCCACACGGCCCCACCGGGTGCGCCGTGCTTCCTCGCGGCCGAGGGCGCGGGCGGTTTCGGGATCGAAGCGCAGACCGTTCTCGGCCATGCGGTCGACCTCGATCGACAGGCGCTCGGCGCGGGCGGCGAGTTCCGGGGCCTGGCGGGCGAGCGAGACCATCGCTTGAAGACCGTCGCGGGCATCGATGGCCAAGCCCTTCGGCCCGAGATTGTCGCGGATCCAGGTACCGACGACCGGTTCGGCTGCGCGCCACATGTTGAAGGTGGGGTCGAGCGTGCGCGCGACACCTTCCACCACCACCATGGTCTTTTGCAGAAGCACGAGTTCGGGCCGCGTCTGCATGTCGAAGATCTCCGTGATCTCGAACAGCAGCGTCAGCAGCTTGGCCATGGAAATGGTTTCCGCAGGCTGGCCGTGGATCGGCTCACCGATGGCACGGATCGCCTGCGCGAACGACGCGACGTCGTGATGATAGGGCACGTAGCCGGCTTCGAAATGAACTTCAGCCACACGGCGATAATCGCGCGTGATGAAGCCATACAGGATTTCGGCGAGGAAGCGGCGCTCCTTCTTGCCGAGCCGGCCGGTGATGCCGAAATCGACCGCAACCAGCGTGCCGTCCGCTTCCACGAACAGGTTGCCGGGATGCATGTCGGCATGGAAGAAGCCGTCGCGCAGCGTATGGCGCAGGAAGGACTGGATCAGCGTGGTGGCCAGCGCTGGCAAGTTATGGCCCGCCGCCTGCACGGCCGGAATGTCGTTGAGCTTGACGCCGTCGATCCATTCCAGCGTCAGCACGTCGCGCCCGGTGCGCTCCCAATCCACATTGGGCACGCGGAAGCCGGGATCATTGCGGGTATTTTCCGCGATCTCCGACAAAGCGGCGGCTTCGAGCCTCAGATCCATCTCGATCTTGGTGGTCTGCGCCAGGGTCTGTGCCACTTCCACCGGGCGAAGGCGGCGCGTGGCGCGGATGAAGCGCTCCTGCAACCTGGCCGCGAGAAAGAAGCTGCCGAGATCGGCCTGGAAGCGCTGGCGGATGCCGGGGCGGATGACCTTGACGGCAACCTTGCGGGCACCGAGCGGATCCATGATTTCGGCCGGATGCACCTGCGCGATGGATGCAGCAGCCACCGGCGGGTCGAGGCGCGCAAACAGGTCCGACACCGGACGGCCGAGCGAACCTTCGATCATCAGCGCGGCTTCTTCGCGCGGGAAGGTCGGCATGCGGTCCTGAAGCTGCGTCAGGTCGAGCGCGAGATCGCTGCCGACGACATCGGGGCGCGTGGCCAGAAACTGGCCGAGCTTGACATAGGACGGCCCCAGCAGCTG
>NZ_DAMBUH010000204.1:0-1424 GCF_032053605.1 Tianweitania sp. | reverse complement strand
AGCGGCGCATGGTCCGGCGGCCAGATAACGGCCACCACGGCGCGCGTGCCGTGACCGCCGGCACCCGTACGGTCGCCGATGCGCCATGTTCCAGGCAGGCCGGCACGAAGCAGCGGTCCGCCGACTTCGTTTTCGATTAGCCAGGTGGTCAGCTGCTGGCGTGATGCGGCAGACAGCGTGTTGCCGAGAACCAGTTCGCGCACGGCTTTAGCGATGGCCGCGGGCGACGTGGTGTCCTTCTTGTCGCCGGGCTTGCCTTCGTTGAGATCAGGCTCCCATCGATCCAGACGCGTAACCTCGTCGCCGATGCCGCGCATGAAGGACGTGACGGACTTAGGGCCGCCGATCCCATCCAGCACCTTGTTGGCCGCAACATTGTCGCTGGTGCGCATCGTGGCCGCACAAAGATCGCCCAACCCGACCTTCTGGCCGATCAGCTTTTCCGTGACCGGTGCATAAGGGATCATGTCGGCCTTGGTGATGGTGGTTGTATCGGTCAGCTTGAGCTGGCTTTGGTCGGCCTTATGCAGCAGCGCTCCGCAAGCGAGCACCTTGAAGGTGCTGGCCATGGGAAAGCGCTCGTCAGCCTTGTAGAGCCAGGTCTTGTCGCTGCCGGTATCATAGATCGCCAGCCCGACCCGCGCCTTCAGCTGCGTTTCGATCTCACGCGCCTTGCTCACCACGGCATCATCGGCGGCGTGTGCTGTGCCAATCGACAGCGCCATCATGGCTGCACACAGCAGGGAAGCGAGAGGGTTCATGCAGGGTCTCCAATCATCGGGCGCATCACCCAAGCTCAGCCGCCTTTCCCTGTTCATTATGTCAGCAGCGCGACCGCTCCCTCATGACCGCTTGAAGCGCACATGATCCACCAGTGCGCGCAGCTTGGGCGCGAGGTTGCGGCGCTGGGGGAAGTACAGAAAGAAGCCGGGGAATGGCGGGCAAAACTCTTCCATGATCGCGACCAGCTCGCCGCTTCGGAGATAAGGCCTGAAGGTTTCTTCGACGCCGAAGGTCAGCCCGCCGCCGGCAAGCGCGGTGCGCAGCATCAGCCGCATGTCGTTGGTGGTGATCGTGGGCGCGACCGCCACATCGAAGTCGCGGCCATCTTCGGTGAACTCCCAGCGATAGGGCGCGACCTCCGGCTCCGGCCGCCAGCCGATGCAGCGGTGCTCCGCAAGATCGCGCGGATGCACGGGACGGCCATGCCGTTCGAGGTAGGCCGGCGCGGCAACTACCACATGCCGCTGATCGCCCGAAACCGGAATGGCGATCATGTCCTGTTCCAGCACCTCGCCCAGCCGCACGCCGGCGTCGAAGCCGCGCGCCACGATGTCGAACTCTTCGTCCGTCACCGTGACGTCGATCTGGATCTCGGGATAGTTTTCCATGAAGCCGGACAACAGCGGGCCGGAAATGAAGCG
>NZ_DAMBUH010000203.1:0-1557 GCF_032053605.1 Tianweitania sp. | reverse complement strand
TCTGGCCAATGCGACCCATATCGAAACGCGCATCGGCTTCCGGCCGGCAGCACCGACGATGCGCCCGATCCTCGGCCGCGTGCCGGGCATGCAGGGCCTGACGGTCGGCAACGGCCTCGGCGCTTCCGGCCTTACCGTCGGACCGTTCGCCGGCAAGTGTCTGGCTGATCTGGTTGCCGGCAAGGACCTGTCCGTCTCGCTGGACGCTTACGCGCCGCAAGGCCGCGCCTGAACCTGAACCCATCAACATCGCTGGAGCCGGTACAAACCCTGTGCCGGTGGGCGTCTCCCTGCATTCAAAAGAAAGGAAACATCCATGGTTACCCGTCACCGCAAGGCCCGTACCCTTTATGGCGCCGTCGAGCACAATGGCGTGCTTTACCTTGCCGGCCACGCCGCCTCCGATCTCAACGGCGGCATGAAGGAGCAGACACGCGAAACCTGCGCCAAGATCGAGGCGCTCCTGAAGGAACTCGGCTCCGACAAGACCAAGCTCCTGTCGGCGCGCATCTATCTCAGCGACATGTCGCGCAAGGAAGAAATGAACGAAGTCTGGATGGAATGGCTCGATGAAGCTGACTTCCCATCGCGCGCCACCATCGGCGGTGCGGACCTCGGCGATGCCAAGCGGCTGATCGAGATCGTCGTGATCGCCGCCAAGGACTAAACCCAACAGATCGAGGGAGGGGCGGGCATGACCAGGCAGCCAAACCACATGGACGATCGCTATGTGACGTCCGAAAAATACGTCACGCTGAAGGGCATCCATGCCGATGCCCGCCGGCATCTATCCGACGTTCATTGGAACTACCTATGGTGCGGCACCGGTGACGAAGTCACCTTGCGCGAGAACACGGCGGCCTTCGACCGCTATCTGTTCGAAGCGCCGTTGTTCACCGGCGTCAGCAATCCGCGCACGGATACGCGCGTTCTCGACCTCGATCTCAGCTTCCCCGCCTTCATTGCACCCTTTGGCGGCGGGGAATCTGTGTTCCATCCGGATGCGCATCTGGCGATCGGCCTTGCGGCGCAAGCCGTCGGCATCAGCCAGATGGTGCCGGTTGCCGCCTTCCATTCCCTGGAAGAGGTGGCTGCGGCCTCATCGGTCGCTTCCGTGTTCCAGATGACCTTTGCCGGTGATGAAGGTGCGGTGCTCGACATGATCGCGCGCGCCAAGGACGCCGGCTACCGATATATCTGCGTGACCTATTCGCCGATCCGGCAATGGCGCGAGCGCATGATGGAAGACCGCTTCAGCGTGCGCGGCGAAAGGACACCGTCGAATTTCGGCGAGGGCAAGTCCGACCCCGCCATGCTGCGCGAACTGCTCGACTTCACGCAACCGCGCTGGACCTGGGAACAGGCCGCGCGCGTCATCGCCAAGTCGCCGCTGCCCTGTATCATGAAGGGCGTGATGAGCGTGCGCGATGCCAAGGCATCGATTGATGCCGGTGCCGTCGCGCTTTACGTCTCGAACTACGGCGCGCGCACCATCGACCGGACGCCGAGCACGATCGACGTGCTGCCTGCGGTGCGCGAAGCGGCTGGGCCTGATAT
>NZ_DAMBUH010000202.1:0-1598 GCF_032053605.1 Tianweitania sp. | reverse complement strand
CAACGCGCCACCCGCCGGGCATCCAGGTGCAGGCGGCCGGTGGGCAGACGGTGCCGGTTGCGGCAACCAGCCAGGATCGCGGGGCGCTGATTTATGCTGCGGCCTGTTCCAGCTGTCACGATGCCGGGCGTCCCGTGCCTTATGGCGGTCTGCCGCTGGCGCTGAGCACCGCGACCTACGGACCCACGCCGCTCAACCCCATCAATGTCATCCTCTACGGCTTGCCGGCGCCCGAGGGCGAGCGCGGCCCGATCATGCCCGGCTTTGCCGGCGTGCTGGATGATGCCGAGATGGCGGATCTGCTTGCCTATATCCGGGCGACCTACAGCGACAAGCCGGCCTGGGACGACATCCAGGCTCTGGTTCAGAAGGTTCGTTCGGGCAGCGAACATACGGATATCCGCCCGCTGAACAGCGACGGCGGTTCCGCTCCAGCCAATCCAACCCGGCGGGAAACATCATGGTAGCTCTGACGGTAAATGGCCAATCGCACCAGATCGAGGCCGATCCGGATACGCCCCTGCTTTATGTGCTACGCGACGAACTTCATCTGCATGGCGCGAAATATGGCTGCGGTCTCGGCCAGTGTGGCTCCTGCACGGTGATGGTGGATGGCCAGGCGGTGTTTTCCTGCGTGACGCCGGTGATGCTGCTGGAAGGACGCGAAATCACGACCGTCGAGGGGCTGGGCACGATCGAAAGCCCGGGACCGATGCAACAGGCCTTTATCGAGGAACAGGCGGCGCAATGCGGCTACTGCATTCCCGGCATGATGATGCGGGCGCAGGCGCTGCTGCAGCGGAACCCGGCGGCTTCTGACGAGGAGATCGTGGCGCATATGGAGCCCAATCTCTGCCGCTGCGGCACGCATATGCGCATTCTCGCTGCCATCAAACGTGCTGGCGGCTTGATGCAGACGGCAGCGGGCGCATCGACGGCGGACACCGCGAAGAGGGCAGGCTGATGAAACACGTCTCCGCTCCCGACGTCACCCGCCGTTCCGTTTTGTTTGGAACGGGCTCGCTGATGCTTGCTTTTTCGCTGAAGCCTGCTTTCGCGCAAACCACGCAAGCGCCCGGCGATGAAACGCAGAACTTTCAGAAGGTCGAGCAGCCGGCGCCGGATCTGCCCGGCAGTCTCAAGACCAATCCGCAGCTGGATTCCTGGATCCGCATCGACGCGGACGGAAGTGCCACGGTGTTCACCGGCAAGTCCGAGTTGGGGCAGGGGATCAAGACGGCGGTTCTGCAGATCGCTGCGGAAGAACTCAAGGTGCCGTTCGAAAGCTTGAAGCTGATGGGGCCGGATACGAGCCTCAGCCCGAACGAAGGTTATACGGCCGGCAGCCACTCGGTTCAGGACAGCGGCACGGCGATCCGCCATGCGGCGGCGCAGGTTCGCGAAATCCTGATCGCTCAGGCGGCGGGCCTGTTCAATCTGGCGGCTGACAGCCTCAAGGCCGAAGGCGGTGCGGTGATCGCGCCCGACGGTCGCCGCGCGACCTATGGCGAGGTGGTTGCGGCCGAGCTGATCCAGGTGCATGCGCAGCCGACATCCAAGCTGACGCCGACCGAGGCGTTCACGGTGATGGGCAAGCC
>NZ_DAMBUH010000201.1:0-1810 GCF_032053605.1 Tianweitania sp. | reverse complement strand
GGTGAGCGCAAAGCGGAAGGCGCCAGCGCGCCGCCGCCACTCGCCGCGCGCGCTCAAGGAGCTGTGGCGGACGATCCGCCGCCCCCTGGCGAACTCGGCGGTGGTGAAGCATGCGCTCGCCTTTCTGGTTGAAGGCGGCCTGCGATTCGTCGGCGGCACCAATCGCCTCGTGCCGGGCTCGAGCGACCTCGCGACATCCATGGCGCAAGACGGGCCGGCAATCTATGCGGTCTGGCACGGCCAGCACCTGATGTATCCGACGCTCTACCCCAAGGAATATCCCATCGACGTGATGGTGTCGCGCAGCAGCGATGCCGAATTGAACGCGCTGGTGATGAAGCGCTTCGGCGTCGGTATCGTGCGCGGGTCGGGCGGCCGCAGCGCCAAGAAGTCGGTCGAAAAAGGCGGCGCGCGTGCGCTGCTTGCCCTTAAAAAGTCACTGGATGAGGGAAGATCGGTGGCCATGGTTGCAGATATTCCCAATGGGACGCCGCGCGATGCCGGAATGGGCATCGTCATGCTTGCCCGCATTTCCGGTCGTCCGATCTTTCCCGCCGCCTATGCCAGCAGCCGCCGCAAGGTGGTGGAGCGCTCCTGGGACAAGATGACGATCAGCCTGCCTTTCGGCCGCAGCGCCATGGTGATCGGTGAGCCGATCCATGTTGCCGATGATGCGACCGAGGCCGAGATGGAAGTGTTGCGCCTGGCCGTAACCAGCGGCCTGAACGACGTGACGGTGCGCGCGCATGACCTGGTGGATGCCACGCCCAACCAGACCGGAGCCGCTCGATGAGCGAGCGCTGGGCACGCCGGCTGCTGTCGCTTTATGGCATTGCCGGTTCGGCAGCTTTTCCCTTTGTCGGGCCTTACGTTGCCTACCGCGCCAGCCGCGGCAAGGAAGACCGGCAGCGAAGGCGTGAACGCTATGGCGTGGCAGGTCAGGAGCGTCCCAACGGCCCGGTGATCTGGATCCATGCCGCCAGTGTGGGCGAAACCGGCGCGGTCATTCCGCTGATCGAGCGCATTCTCGATGTTGGCATCCGGGTGGTGCTGACGACGGGCACGGTGACCTCGGCAAAGATTGTCGAGGAACGGCTCGGCCATCAGGTGATCCACCAATATGTGCCGCTGGATTTGAAGCCTGCGGTGGAGCGCTTCCTCGATCATTGGCAGCCCGATCTGGCCATCATCGCGGAATCCGAGATCTGGCCGACCACGATCCTTGCGCTCGGCAAGCGGCGCGTGCCGCAGGTGCTGGTGAATGGCCGTTTGTCCGATCGCTCGTTCAAGTCGTGGCAGAAGCGGCCGCATCTGGCCGAAGCCCTGTTCGAGAACCTCGCTTTCGTCGTGGCGCAGTCCGAACTCGACGGCGAGCGCTTTCGTGCGCTAGGCGCGCGTCCCGTGACGGTTTCGGGCAACCTCAAGCTCGATACCGATCCGCCGCCATTCGACCCGCGCATGCACAAGCGGCTGGCCAGCCAGATCAACGATCGCGAAACCTGGGCGGCCGTTTCGACCCATCCGGGCGAGGAAGAGATCGCCGGCGAGGTCCATGCGCAGCTGAAAAGCCGGCACGAGGGGATCCTGACCATCATCGTGCCGCGGCATCCCGAGCGCGGCGATGCGGTTGCGGCCGATCTCGCCAAGCGCGGCCTGTCGGTTGCGCGCCAAAGCCTGAACGAGCCGGTGCGGCCGGAGGTCGATGTGCTGCTCGGCGACACGATCGGAGATATGGGGCTTTATCTGCGCCTCACCGAGATCGCCTTCATGGGCCGGTCAATGGCGGGGCAAGGTGGGCAGAACCCGATCG
>NZ_DAMBUH010000200.1:1663-1880 GCF_032053605.1 Tianweitania sp. | reverse complement strand
TGCCGGCGGCGCACAGGTTGCCCTGCTGGACCGCGACGCGGCCGCTCTCGACGCGCTGCCCAAGCAGGCCGGATTGCATTCCATCGCCGTTGATCTCACGCAGGCCGCGCAAGTCCGCGCCGCCGTTGATCGCGAGGCCTCCCTCATGGGTGGGCTGGACGGCGTGGTGAACTCGGCCGGCCTCGATCTGCGCTCGCCCATCGAAACCATGTCCGAT
>NZ_DAMBUH010000200.1:0-1653 GCF_032053605.1 Tianweitania sp. | reverse complement strand
AACGGCGCCGATGCTGGTATGCCGGGCCGCCATGCCGCATCTGCGGCAAGCCGGGGGCGGCAGCATCGTCAACGTGTCGTCGGGCGCCGGTCTTCAGCCATTGAAGCACCGAACGGCTTACTGCGCTTCCAAGGCCGGGCTGCAGATGTTTTCCAAGGCGCTCGCGCTTGAAGCAGCCGAGATCGGGGTGCGGGTCAACGTCGTGTGTCCCGGCGCGGTCGAGACCGAGCTGTTCCGCTCCTCGTTGCCCACCGACGATCCCGAGCCCACGCTGCAGGCCGTGCGCGACCGGTATGCGCTTGCCCGTATCGCCGCGCCGGACGAGATTGCCGCCATGATCGCCTTCCTGGTCAGCAGCGACGCTTCCTATATGACCGGCACGGCCATTGCGGTTGATGGCGGCCGCACCTTTCATTGACGGGATTTCGATCATGATCGTCGCCAACCGCTTCAAGAACCGCACCGTGATCGTGAGCGGCGGGGGCGGAGGCATCGGCGCCGGCATCGCGAAGCGCTTCCTTGCCGAGGGCGCGCGCGTCGGCGTGCTCGATCTGAGGACCTCCGAGCTCGTTGCTGAGCTTTGCGACACCCATGCGGAGCGGTTGATCGCGGTGGAAGGCGATTGCACCGACGCAGCCTTGCTTGAGGCCTTCCATACCAGGATCGTCGTAGGCTTCGGTTCGGTCGACGTGCTCGTCAACAATGTGGGCCAGAGCGGGCGCGAGCGCTCGGCGCCGTTCCACGAGTCCAGCGAAGAGGTCTGGCGCTTCGTGATGGAAGTCTCGTTGTTCAGCGCCATGCGCTTGTCGCGGCTCGTTGCCGGCACGATGCGCGACGGCGGGCGCATCGTCAACATGTCGAGCGACGCGGCCTTTGTGGGCGATGCCGGCTTGACCGATTATGCCGCCGCCAAAATGGGCATCGTCGGCTTTACCCGGTCGCTGGCGCGGGAACTGGCGCCGCATGGCGTGACGGTGAACGCGGTGGCACCGGGTGCGATCCGCACGCGCGCCCATGAAACGATGCCGGTTGCCGTTATCGACCGCATCAAGACCAACACGCCGGCCGGTTTCGTTGGCGAACCGGAGGACGTGGCGGCAACCGTCGCGTTTCTGGCCAGCGACGAAGCGCGCTTCATCACGGGTCAAAGCCTGCTGATCGACGGCGGCCGGTGGATGATCTGAGGAAACGAGTTTCGATGACCGATATCGCCGATCTTTCCGCCGTAGAACTCTCCACGCAGATCCGCGCCAAGGCACTGTCGCCGGTCGAGGTGACGGACGCCATCCTCGCCCGCATCGACCAGCGCGCCGACCTCAACGCCTTTATCACCATCACCGCCGACGAAGCGCGGGCCGAGGCCAAGGCGGCGGAGGCTATGGTCATGGCGGGCGGCGAGCTGCCTTCGCTGCTCGGCATTCCCTATTCAGTGAAGGACCTCGTCAACACGGCTGGCGTGCGCACCACGATGGGCTCGAAGATTTTCGAGACCAATGTGCCCAAAGAAGACGCCGTTGCCGTTGCACGCGCGCGTGCCGCCGGCGCAATCCTTGTCGGCAAGACCACGACGCCGGAATTCGGGCATGTCCAGTCGGCGACCTCGCCGCTTTTCGGGCGAACGCTAAACCCGGTCGATCCCGCCGTCACGCCCGG
>NZ_DAMBUH010000199.1:0-1991 GCF_032053605.1 Tianweitania sp. | reverse complement strand
CCGGTTGGCGCGGCGATCGGCGGTGTAGCGGGTGCAGCGACTGGCGGCGTTGTGGGTGAAGCCGTGCAGCCGACCCCAGTCGTCCGCGAATATGTCACCACCAACCGCGTCGAGCCGGTTTACCTCGAAGGCGAAGTCGTCGTCGGCGCCGGCCTGCCGGAGAACGTCGCGCTGACCCCGGTGCCGGACTACGAATACGAATATGCCTACATCAACGGCCAGCCGGTTCTGGTTGATCCGGCAACCCGCCGCATCGTGTCCGTGGTTCGCTAAGCGCCACACCATCTCGTAACAAAGGCGTCGGCTTCAAAGGCCGGCGCCTTTGTCGTTTTCGAGCACCTCCAGCCCGCTTTGCTTGACTTTCCCGCAACCATGCTGTTGAACACAGCCAGATTCCGCGACGAGTAAAACTCCGAGCGCCGACCGGGACGTTGCCTTGAGCTTCGATCCCGGAGGTCAACATCCGGCAGCGCGATGCGCCCCCGGGTGCTTTTTGGCTATGTTGGCGGTTTGGGGAACGGCGCGGAGACACTTATCTCAGGGTTTGTGCCCTCGGGAAAGGAAGACACGGGATGTTCGAGAACCTGCAGGATCGCCTTGGCACGATCCTCAATGGCCTGACTGGCCGCGGCGCATTGTCGGATGCCGACGTTGCTGCCGCCATGCGCGAAGTGCGTCGTGCCCTCATCGAGGCCGACGTGTCGCTCGACGTCGTGCGTTCCTTCACCGACAAGGTTCGCGCCAAGGCTGTCGGCGCCGATGTCCTGAAGTCGATCAAGCCCGGCCAGATGGTCGTGAAGATCGTTCATGACGAACTGGTCGACATGCTGGGCGCCGAAGGCGTCGCCATCGACCTCAATGCGCCCGCGCCCGTCATCATCATGATGGTCGGCCTGCAGGGCTCAGGCAAGACCACGACTTCGGCCAAGATCGCCAAGCGGCCGACCGATCGTCAGGGCAAGAAGGTTCTGATGGCCTCGCTCGACACGCGCCGTCCGGCCGCGCAGGAGCAGCTTCGCCAGCTCGGCGAGCAGACCAAGGTCGCGACGCTGCCGGTGATCGCCGGCCAGTCGCCGGTGGAAATTGCACGCCGCGCCGAACAGGCTGGCCGTCTCGGCGGCTATGATGTCGTGATCCTCGACACCGCCGGCCGCACGCATATCGACGAGCCGCTGATGGTGGAAATGGCCGACATCAAGTCGGCTGCCCGTCCGCATGAAATCCTGCTCGTGGCCGACTCGCTGACCGGTCAGGACGCCGTCAATCTCGCGCGTAACTTCGACGAGCGCGTCGGCATCACTGGCCTCGTGCTGACCCGCATGGACGGCGATGGCCGCGGCGGTGCGGCACTGTCCATGCGCGCCGTCACCGGCAAGCCGATCAAGCTGATCGGTACCGGCGAAAAGATGGATGCGCTGGAAGAGTTCTTTTCCAAGCGCATCGCCGACCGCATTCTCGGCATGGGCGACATCGTTTCGCTCGTGGAACGCGCTGCCGAAAACATCGACGCGGAAAAAGCCGCGGCGATGGCCAAGAAGATGCAGTCCGGCAAGTTCGACCTGGATGATCTGGCCGACCAGCTGCGCCAGATGGAAAAGATGGGCGGCATGGGCGGCATCATGGGAATGATGCCCGGCATGGGCAAGATGAAGGACCAGATGGCTTCGGCCGGCCTGGACGACAAGATGTTCGGCAAGCAGATCGCCATCATCTCCTCCATGACCAAGGCCGAGCGAGCCAATCCCGATCTTCTCAAGCACAGCCGCAAAAAGCGCATCGCAGCCGGCTCCGGCACAGATGCCGCGCAGATCAACAAGCTCCTCAAGATGCATCGCCAGATGGCCGATGTCATGAAGTCGATGGCGGGCAAGAAGGGCGGCATGATGCGCGGCCTCATGGGCGGCATGGCCAACAAGATGGGCCTGGGCGGTCTCGGCAGCATGATGGGCGGCGGCATGCCGGATCTCTCGAAGATGGATCCCAAGCAGCTC
>NZ_DAMBUH010000198.1:0-2173 GCF_032053605.1 Tianweitania sp. | reverse complement strand
CCGGCGGGTGTGTGACGCTGAACGGCAAGGACATCCGCAACGAGAACACGCGTACGCTCGCCCGAAACATTGCCATCCTCCCCCAAGCGCCGCTGGCGCCGCAGGGCATCTCGGTGGGCGAGTTGGTGCGGCGTGGGCGCGCGCCCTGGCGCGGCTTTCTGGCACCCTGGACCCCAGCTGATGAAGCCGCCTACACGCAGGCGCTCGATGCTGTCGCGATGACTGAGAATGCCGACCGTGCGCTGGAGGAATTGTCGGGCGGGCAGCGTCAACGGGCTTGGATTGCGCTGGCACTGGCACAGGCCACGCCCATCCTGCTGCTTGACGAACCCACCACCTGGCTCGACCTGCCGCACCAGATCGAAGTCTTGTCGCTTCTGCGCCGCCGCAACCTGCAAGCGGGCACGACGGTGGTCAGCGTGCTGCATGACCTCAACCTCGCGGCCCGTTTTTCCGATCATCTGATTCTGCTCGGAAAGGAAGGGCTGGTGGCGAAAGGCGCGCCGGCCGCCGTGCTGACATCGGAGCATCTGCTGAGCGCCTTCGGCCTTCAAGCGCAGATCATGCCTGATCCCGTGACCGGCACGCCGATGGTGATCCCGCTCTAGGGCGGACAATCCGTCCACCCTAGCGGCCATCTGGAAAGGCGCGCAGACCTTTCATCTCGCGGCTGAGATGTTATGTGTTGGTGCATGTGCCCCGTGTGGGTCAGCCTCCATGTCGAACCTCTTGTTTCCTCGACGGGAAAGCGGTCTCACACCCCTGTTCGGTTTGAAGACCTTAGGAGAGATCATGGATTCCATCACGCCCCGTTTGACGGATCTCGCCCATGGCGGCGGCTGCGGCTGCAAGCTGGCGCCCGCCGTTTTGCGCCAGCTGCTCGCCTCTCAACCGGCCGCGCAACCCTTTTCGCAGCTGCTGGTGGGCAACGAGACCGCCGATGATGCCGCCGTCTGGCAGGTCGACGACAACACCTGCGTGATCGCCACCACCGACTTCTTCATGCCGATCGTCGACGATCCCCGCGACTTCGGCCGCATCGCCGCAACCAACGCGATCTCCGACATCTATGCCATGGGCGGCAAGCCGATCATGGCGCTGGCGCTGGTGGGCATGCCCATCAACAAGCTGGAACCGGCCACCATCGGCAAGATCCTCGAAGGCGGCGCGTCGATCTGCGCGGAAGCCGGCATTCCCGTTGCCGGCGGTCATTCCATCGACTCCGTCGAGCCGATCTATGGCCTAGCGGTGATCGGCATCTGCCGGCCGGAACAGGTGCGCCGCAACGATGGCGCGAAGGCCGGCGACGCGCTGATCCTCACCAAGGGGCTCGGCATCGGCATCTATTCGTCGGCGCTGAAGAAGAACGCGCTGCCGAAGGGCTGTTATGACGAGATGGTGGGGTCCACGACCCTGCTGAACCGCATCGGCACGGAACTCGCGGCCAACCCGGACGTGCATGCACTCACGGATGTGACCGGCTTCGGCATTCTCGGCCATGGGCTGGAAATGGCGAAGGCTTCCGGTTTGCAGCTGACCCTGTCGCTCGATGCCCTGCCCTTCCTCAGCCAAGCCAAGGCGCTCGCTGAAAGCGGCTTCATCACCGGTGCTTCCCATCGCAACTGGGATAGCTACGGCGCCGACATCACCTTGCCCGACGGCATGCCGGACTGGCAGCGCCTGCTTCTCGCCGACCCGCAGACCTCGGGCGGGCTGCTGGTCGCCTGCGCGCCTGACAAGGCGGAGGCTTTGCTGAAAATCATCCGTGACGCCGGTTATCCGCTGGCGACAATCATCGGCAAGGCCGAGGCCGGACCGGCCGGCATCACAGTCGCGGCCTGATTGGCGGGCGGTTCGGGAACAAGCGCCCCGGCCCCTTCGTTATCGAGCGGAATAGGAGATTGTCATGCGCGATCAAACCGCCCTTCGCCGCGTCCTGCTGGCTTTGACCACCGTCGGTTTCATGAGCGCGGCCCCCGCTTTCGCTCAAACGCCCAACGATGTCAGCCGCCCCGGTGACAAGACCAACTGCACACAAGCCGCAAGCAAGGCCGAGCCCGCGACGGCGCCTGATCGCAACTCAGCTGACGGCACGGCGCCCGGCAATACCGGTTCCACCGGTTGGAGCGGCGGCACGGGCGGCGCTTATATCGGCACCAACCCGCAAGGCGCG
>NZ_DAMBUH010000197.1:1494-2248 GCF_032053605.1 Tianweitania sp. | reverse complement strand
GCCTGCCGGCCAGCTCCTTCGCCAGCGGCTCGGAATTAACGCCCGACTCTTTCGGCAAGGAGGAAAGGAGCTTATCCAGCAGCGCCTTCACTTCGACCTCGCTTGCGAAATCCACCTTAATAACGTGGTCGAAGCGTCCTCGACGCTGAATGGCAGGGTCAATCATGTCGATGCGGTTCGTCATGGCGATGATCAGCACGTCGTTCTTTACCGCTTCCGGTATGCGCCGTAGGAATTCGGCCACTTCCTCGACCCGGTGGTGGCCCGAGCCCATCTCGCGGTCGGCAAGGAATGCTTCCATCTCGTCTATCACGAGGACGGACGGCGCGTTCTCCATTGCCTTGTCGAACACCTGCGCGACCTTCTTGCTGGTCTCGTGGATGTAGGGGCTGGCGATGCTTGAGGCATCGATCTGGAAACTTGGCCAGCCGAGGAAGTCCACCAGCCGGTCGACCGCGAAGGTTTTGCCGCAACCTGGAGGGCCGTGGAGGATCACTGCCGACGGGAACTCGATGCCGAGCGCCTTGTAGCGGTCGCGATGCAGGATGATGTCGACGATGTGTTCATTGAAAAACGCGGCCAGTTCGAGACGCCCAGCGAGCTCGAAGTCGTTGTTGGACTCCAGCTCACGGGGTTTGCTTTTATCCACATTCTCGGCTGGGGTGATGTCCGCGTTTTTGAGAGGAGCTGCAGGCTTGCGCTCAAGCGGAATGATTTCGGCGACTTCGAATCCCGCCGCTTGAACAACGTCCTT
>NZ_DAMBUH010000197.1:455-1484 GCF_032053605.1 Tianweitania sp. | reverse complement strand
GAGCCAACTCATGGACTGACGCAGCCGACGAAAGGACGTAGCCGGAATGTTTGTGCCGCCGGTTAGCCAGTAGCCGAGCACAACGTCGTCTTCAATTCTTGAGCTGATGCTGTAGGTCGGTAGCAAGCGCGTGATCTTCTCCACATAAAGCGCGTCTTGCAGCGGCGATTCCGCATCGATATCGCGTGTTGCCTTCAACGCCAAGGCAAAGGAAAGCGCCTCGGCCTTATTGTCGGGAGACTTCGCTTCGCTGACAGGGCACAACGCCTGGCTCGGCCCACAAGATATCGACCGGAGCTGGCGGTCGCCAAACTGAGATGCGCTGAACGTGCCCTCCTCAATCAGGCCCGCATCTAGCCAATGCTGCGCCAGCGCGTCCAATGTGACGAGAGCCCAACCGCCACCGAACGTTTCGTACATCTGCCAATCCGTGCCCTCAAACAGCGCAGTACGAACCTTTGCGCCGTCTGGCAGCTCGAAGCCGACAGGGAGCCATGCATCGAGTGCCATGAGATCAACTCCGAACGATATTGGCACTAGCCATCATGTCGTCGTCACCCGAAGAGCCAACTCGAATCGCGTCGAGGTCGGCAACTACCGCGCGTAACTTGTCGATGTCGTTGGTCTTAAGTGCTTCCGTGCCAACCGCCACGAGCTGCGCGTGCTCTCTGGCATCGGGGAAGAGATAGGTATCTTGGGTCAGCCACTTGAAGCGTTCGATGACGAAGTAATCCTGACGCCACAAGATCATGAAGTTACGGCCGCGCAGGTCACTCAAGTGCGACTCGAAGTCACTGCTGTTGTTTTCAAGCGCACGTTGCGCTGTCTTCACCAGATTGTCGAAGGACGACGCTTCAGTGGGCCGGGCGTGCTGGCGAATAACCTTGTTGAAGAAGTCAACCGCCTTGTCCAGTTCAAGCTGGCGGATGTCTTTCAGATGCTCCTTGCGCGTTAAAGCAAGCAGGCGCTTGGCTTCTTGCACGTTGTCCATCGCTTGTTTAGCGGTCTCCGGGTCAGCCTCGCCGGACT
>NZ_DAMBUH010000197.1:0-276 GCF_032053605.1 Tianweitania sp. | reverse complement strand
TGATGTTGCCAGAGTCGAGCACTTCAAACTCGCAGATCATCTCCGCGCCTGCAACGATGACGCCGTCGTCGAAGTCCGTACCCTCGATTTCGAACATTCCGATGAAGCGGTTGTCGTTAATAGGGTCGGAGATTTCGCCTTCCCACAGCTTGAACTTGATCGATCCGGGGCTTCCGGCCTTAAGCGACTCGCCCGCCTTGAAGACCTTTTTGCCCTTCTTAGGCAACTGGTCGCCTTCTCGCACGAGGTAGTCCAAGATCAAGCGCCCGCCAACCT
>NZ_DAMBUH010000196.1:0-2283 GCF_032053605.1 Tianweitania sp. | reverse complement strand
CGATCCGCTGGAAGGCACGACGATCTGCGCCAAGAACCTGCCGAACTCGTTGGCCGTCATTGCCATCGCGGAAAAGGGCAGCCTGCTTTATGCGCCCGACGTTTACATGGACAAGATCGCGGTCGGCCCCGGTTATCCGCCGGGCATCATCAGTATTGATGCGCCAGCCGTCGAAAACATCGAAGCGGTGGCCAAGGCTAAGGGCGTGCCGGTCAACGAAATCACCGCCTGCATCCTCGATCTAATCGGCGATGGCGATGTCGCCGGCGTCATCCACACCACCGACGCGGACGAAACCGGCATCGATATCTATCTCGGCTCGGGCGGCGCGCCGGAAGGCGTGCTGGCCGCAGCCGCGCTGCGCTGCATCGGCGGTCAGATGCAGGGTCGCTTGTTGCTAAATTCCGAGGAGAAGGTCGCGCGTGCGGCTACGATGGGCATCGCCGATCCGCACAAAATCTACCAGATGGAAGACATGGCGTGCGGCGATGTGCTGTTTGCAGCAACCGGCGTGACGGACGGCAACCTCCTGTCCGGCGTGAAGTTCGGCCGCGACTCCATCCAGACGCATACGATCGTCATGCGCTCTTCGTCAGGCACAGTGCGCGAGATCAAGGCGCGACATCAGGACCTCGACAAATTCTGACTATGAAGGCTCGCGAGATCTTATATTGACGCGATGATGGACTCGCCGCGCAAAACGCCAAACCGTAGGCACTTCCTGGACATTCGCCGCTCGATCAACGGCCTTGCCTGGGAACACCGCCTCAACGAACGTCAGGAAAACCTGGCGCTGGCGATTGCGCAGGGTCATGGCGTGCCGGATCTCGTTGCGCGCGTCATGGCCGGTCGCGGCATCACAGCCGACACGGCGTTGGGCTTCCTCGATCCGACCATCCGGGCACTCCTGCCCGATCCCGCCAGCTTCACCGATATGCTGCCGGCGGCCGAGCGCATCACGCATGCCATCGAGCGCGGCGAACGCGTGGCGATCTTCGGCGATTACGATGTGGATGGCGCGTCGTCCTCAGCGCTGATGAAGCGCTTCCTGGACCACTTCCAAGTGCCATCCGAAATCTACATTCCGGATCGCATCTTCGAGGGCTACGGCCCCAATCCCGATGCGATGCGCGAGCTTGTCGGACGCGGCGCGAAGCTGATCGTCACAGTCGATTGCGGCACCAACAGCGCGCCGTCGATCGAGGCGGCCAATCAAGCGGGCGCCGATGTTGTCGTGCTCGACCACCACCAGGTCGGCGGCGAGTTGCCAGCTGGAACGCCGGTAGTGAACCCGAACCGGCAGGACGATCTGTCAGGACAGGGCCATTTGTGTGCGGCCGGCGTCGTGTTCGTCACGCTGGTCCAAGTCGCGAAGCTGCTCCGAACTCGCGGCAAGACACCGCCGAACCTCCTCGAGATGCTCGACCTCGTGGCGCTCGCCACGATCTGCGATGTCGTGCCCCTGATTGGCGTCAACCGGGCTTTCGTCGCCAAAGGTCTGATCGTTGCCCGGCAAAATCAGAATTCAGGCCTCTCGATCCTGGCGCGCGTCGCCCGCATCGGCGAACCACTCAACGTGTTTCACCTCGGCTTCCTCATCGGCCCGCGCATTAATGCCGGCGGTCGTATCGGCGACGCAGCGCTCGGCAGCCGTCTGCTTTCCACCGACGATCCTGTCGAGGCGCAGAAGATCGCCGAAACGCTCGATCGCCTGAATGCCGAGCGTCAGGCCATGGAGCAGGAGATGCTTGCCCAGGCGCGTGCTGAAGCCGACGCTGAACTCTTCGGCGGGCAAGGTCCTGCGGTGCTGGTGACCGCCAGCGACAAGTGGCATCCGGGCATCGTCGGCCTGATCGCGGCACGCTTGAAGGAGCATGCGCGGCGGCCAAGCTTCGCCATCCATTTTCATCCAAACGGCGTCGGCTCGGGCTCCGGAAGGTCCATTCCGGGCTTTGACATAGGCAAACTGGTGCGTGAAGCGGTCGACTCAGGCATCCTCGTCAAGGGCGGCGGCCACGCCATGGCGGCCGGCATCACGCTTGAACGTACCAAGCTCGGTCAGCTACGCGCCTTCTTCGAAGAGCGCGCCAGCGACGTTCATGCCCTGCGTGCCGACGAGACCTTGCCGATTGATGGCGCGCTGTCAGCCGAAGGCGCGAACTTCACAATGCTCGATGCGCTTGAGAAGGTTGGCCCCTTCGGCGCGGGCCACGCTAACCCCGTCGTCGTCCTGCCGCGCCACCGCGTCGCCGATGTGCGCGAAGTCGGCAATGGCGGCCACCT
>NZ_DAMBUH010000195.1:0-2462 GCF_032053605.1 Tianweitania sp. | reverse complement strand
TCGCCGCACTTTCCGACCGCTTTTCGATCATCTGCAAAACAGATGCGCTGGTGAAATAATGCCTGATTTGCTTCTCGAACTTCGATCCGAGGAAATCCCAGCTCGCATGCAGCGCAAGGCTGCGGGCGACTTGAAGAAGATGATCACCGATGGTCTCGTTGAGGCCGGGCTGACCTATGAGGGCGCGCAGGAATACTGGACGCCGCGCCGGCTGACCCTCGATATTCGCGGGCTGACGGCGCGTTCCAAGGATGTGCGCGATGAGATCAAGGGACCGAGCACCAAGGCACCCGATGCGGCCGTGCAGGGCTTTTTGCGCAAGGCCGGCCTGACCGATATTGCGCAGGCGCATACGCATTCGGACCCGAAGAAGGGCGACTTCTACGTCGCGCATCTCGTGAAGCCGGGTCGTAGCGCCGAGGAGATCATCGCTGAACTCGTGCCGGCCACGATCCGCGCTTTCCCGTGGTCGAAGTCGATGCGCTGGGGCAAGCCGTCCGCAAAGCCGGGTTCCTTGCGCTGGGTTCGGCCGCTGCAATCGATCCTGTGCACCTTCGGGCCGGAAACCGGCGCTGAGCCAGTGGTGATCGACTTCGAGGTCGATGGTATCCGCTCCGGCGACACCACCTACGGCCACCGCTTCCATGCGCCGGATGCGATCAAGGTCAAGCGCTTCGACGATTATGTCGCCAAGCTCTTCGCCGCCAAGGTCGTGCTCGATGCCGAGCGCCGCAAGGAGATCATCCGCCACGACGCGAACAACCTCGCTTTCGCCAGCGGCTTGGAACTGGTTGAAGACGACGCGCTGCTCGAGGAAGTCTCCGGGCTGGTGGAATGGCCCGTTGTGCTGATGGGTGAGTTCGAAGAAGATTATCTGCAAATCCCCGGCGAGGTGATCCGCCTCACCATCCGCGCCAACCAGAAGTGCTTTGTGTGTTCTTCAACCTCCCCCTTGAGGGGAGGTCGAACCGACGGTTCGGGTGGGGGTCATGACACGCTCGATGCTTCAGTACCCCCACCCCTAACCCCTCCTTTCAAGGGGGAGGGTAACCAGGTGGCACTCGCCAACCGCTTCATCCTGACCTCCAACATCGAGGCGAGCGATGGCGGGGTGGAGATCGTGCATGGCAACGGCAAGGTCGTGCGCGCCCGCCTGTCCGATGCGCTGTATTTCTGGAACACCGACCAGGCCGATCTGCCCGATCTGGAGGAGCTGCGCGCGTCCAGCGACAAATTCGGGCTCGACCTCGCCAAGCCGCTTGACCAGCGCATGGCGCGGCTCGACAAGTTGGACGTGACCTTCCACGCCAAGCTTGGCACCCAAGGCGAGCGGGTGAGCCGTATCGCCACCTTGGCGGAGGAACTCGCCCCGATCATCGGCGCCGACCCAGCGCAGGCCAAGCGTGCGGCGGTGCTGGCGAAGGCCGATCTGACGACCGAGGCTGTCGGCGAGTTCCCCGAACTCCAGGGCGTGATGGGACGCAAATACGCGCTGCTGCAGGGCGAGAGCCAGTCGATCGCGGCAGCACTCGAAGAGCACTACAAGCCGCAGGGTCCGTCCGATCATGTGCCGACCGATCCGGTTTCGGTGACAGTAGCACTGGCTGACAAGCTCGACACGCTGGTCGGCTTCTGGGCGATCGACGAAAAGCCGACGGGGAGCAAGGACCCTTATGCACTGCGCCGTGCTGCGCTGGGCGTAATCCGGATCTTGGTGGAGAATGGTGTAGAGCTGAAGCTGCTTCCGCTTCTGGAGCAGCACGATGGGCTTGTCGGAAAGAATGTTCCTTCGCCTTCCGACCAGTCGGCTGGTGCTATCCAGACGATCGGCCGTGCCATTGCGTCCGTGTTCCACAAAGGCCGTCATGTCAATCAGAACAGCCTGGACCTCCTTTCCTTCTTCCACGATCGTCTGAAGGTCTACCTCCGCGATCGTGGTGCGCGGCATGATTTGATCGATGCGGTGCTCGCAACGGATTCGGCCAACGACGACCTGCTGCTGATCGTCCGCCGCGTCGAGGCGCTGGGCACCTTCCTCGACACCGAAGACGGCAAGAACCTGCTGGCCGGCACCAAGCGTGCGGCGAACATTCTCGCCGCTGAGGAAAAGAAGGGCACCAACGTTGCCGACGCCGTGGATGCCGCAAAGTTCACGCTATTGCAGGAAGAAGCGCTGTTTGCGGCGGTAAATCAGTCCGAGAAGGACGCCGCGCAAGCGATTCAGCGCCAAGACTTTTCCGCCGCCATGCAGGCGTTGAGCCAGTTGCGCGCACCGGTCGATGCCTTCTTCGACGGCGTTCTCGTGAACGATGAGGATGAAGGCGTGCGGGCCAATCGTCTCGCGCTGCTGCAGCGCATCCGCGCCGCCACCGGTCAGGTCGCGGACTTCTCGCGCATCGCGGGCTGATCGATGTCGGACCGTGCGGCGATAGAGCGGGCCGTCGCCGAACTCGCTGCCGGCC
>NZ_DAMBUH010000194.1:0-2597 GCF_032053605.1 Tianweitania sp. | reverse complement strand
GGGCTTGTTGAAGCGCCTGACTACCGGTTTGTCGCGTCGCGAAGAAGAGCCTGCCCGTCTTCAGCCTGCTCAGCCGCGTGAGCCGCGCTTGCGTGAAGCGCAGCCGCAGCCGCGTTCGGCAGGCCAGGACGCCGGTCTTTATGCACCGCGCCGTGGCCAGCTCGACGATCATGGCCGCCAGGCACCGCAGCCGCGCGCTGTGCAGGAAGAGGACCAGCTGGAAATTCCGGCCTTCCTCCGCCGCCAGTCGAACTAAGCAGCTTCACAGCTGACGAGACTTGTAACGGGCGGGCGCTTGGGCGCTCGCCCGTTTTTGCAAACGGTATTTATTTACAATGGCTTAACACTTTGCCGGTGCAACTTACCTCGTAACAACGGGTAAGAATTGGTGATTTTGTTGAAGCGCCCTCGGGCACTATCTTGCAGCCAAATCAAAGCCGCAAATGGCTCGATTCCGCGAAGGCTGTTTCTGCCTGCGGTTTGCTAGACGAACGCATGACTGGACGAGATATGGGTGCACCAACGCTGGATTGTCAGACGACGCTGAAGTCACGCGTGTCCCTGTCGGGCGTCGGCGTGCACAGCGGCAAGCCGGTCTCGATGCATTTCAGTCCTGCGGATCCCGATACGGGAATCACTTTCGTGGTTTCCAGATCAGGCGAGCAAACCGGCGAAATTAGGGCACTATTCTCCGAGGTCGGTTCGACCGATCTGTGCACGGTGCTGGGTGATCCGGCCGGGCTGCATGTCGCAACTGTCGAGCATGTCATGGCTGCGCTTTATGCGATGGGCGTCGACAACGTTACGATCGAGATGGACGGCAATGAAGCGCCGATCCTCGACGGCAGTGCCGAGCCGTTCGTGGACGCCTTCGACCAGGTCGGGCTCGAGAAGCAATCGGTTTCGCGCCGTTATATCCGCGTTCTGAAGCCGATCCGCGTCGAGAATGGCGCGTCTTGGGCTGAGTTCCGGCCGTTTGCCGGCACCAAGTTCGAGGTCGAGATCAATTTTTCCGACAAGGCGATCGGCCGTCAGGCATTTTCCGCGCCGCTGGAAGCCGATTTCTTCCGCACCGAAATCTCGCGCGCCCGCACCTTCGGCTTCATGAAGGACGTGGAGCGTTTGTGGGCAGCCGGCTACGCCTTGGGCTCCTCGCTGGAAAACTCCGTCGTGATCGGCGAGGACGGCCGCATCATCAATCTCGAAGGCCTGCGTTATTCCAACGAGTTCGTGCGCCACAAGATGCTGGACGCGATGGGCGACTTGGCTCTGGCCGGCGCGCGCTTCCTTGGCTCGTTCCATTCGTATCGCGGTGGCCACAAGCTCAATGCAGCCGCCTTGCACGCATTGTTGTCGGATCGCTCGGCTTTCGAGATTGTCGAAACCACGCGTCGCGAGCGTGGCCGGTCAATCGAGATGGTTGCCGTGAACGCGCCTGTGTTCGCGCCCTGGAACATCTGATCTGTCTTGGCGATCAGCGGGGCTTGCCCGGCTGTGGGCAAGCTGCCTGAACATGGCTTGCTGCCACAAAATTGCACCAATGCGTGAACATAGCGTTGCTCCTCATGGGCGATGTGGTCTATGGCGGGGCGACGAGATCCGCATGCAGCTAAGTGCGGAGAGGGGTGTTTGATGGCCGTTTCGACCTTTCGAACGATGACAGCGCGCAAGATCGCGCTTCTGAGTGGACTGGCAATTCTGCCGTTGAGCCTGGGCGCGTGCGCGTCCAATGACGACATCGACCTGGCCACGTATGTCGAGCAGACCGAACCGGCCGATCAGCTTTACAATCAGGGCCTCGCGAACCTGAACGCCGGTCGCCTCAACGAGGCGAGCAAGAAGTTCGAAGCGGTGGATCGCCAGCATCCCTATTCGGAGTATGCTCGCAAATCGATGGTGATGGGCGCCTTCACCAATTACCGGCAGGGCAAATACGAGGAAGCCATCAACCAGGGTAAGCGCTATGTGCAGCTTTACCCATCCTCGGAAGACGCGGCTTACGCCCAGTACATCGTCGGCCTGGCTTACTTCCGCCAGATCAAGGATGTGACGCAGGACCAGAAGGAATCGCGCCGCGCCATCGAAGCGATGGAAGAAGTCGAACAGCGTTGGCCCGACTCAGAATATGTTGAGGACGCGAAAGCCAAGATTCGCTTCGCCCGCGACCAGCTGGCCGGCAAGGAAATGCAGGTCGGCCGTTATTACCTCGAGCGCCGCGAATATATCGCTGCTGCGAAGCGTTTCCGCTACGTGGTGGAAGTTTACGGCAATACGCGCCACGTCGAGGAGGCGCTTGCACGCTTGACGGAAACCTATCTTGCGATGGGTCTGGCGACGGAAGCACAGTCGGCCGCCGCGGCTCTCGGGCAGAATTACCCGGACAGCCGGTGGTACAAGGATTCCTACACGTTGCTGCAGTCCGGCGGGCTTGAGCCGCGTGCCAATCCCGGCTCGTGGCTGTCCAAGGTCGGATCTGCAATCGCCGGCACGTAATCATCGCGCCTGATGCTCACGCATCTTTCGATCCGCGATATCGTCCTGATTGAACGTCTTGAGATCGACCTTTCGGCCGGTCTCTCGGTGCTGACCGGCGAAAC
>NZ_DAMBUH010000193.1:0-2695 GCF_032053605.1 Tianweitania sp. | reverse complement strand
GCCCGCGCCCTGGACCTATATCGCCACGGCGCAAGCCTTTGACGACGAGATGCGCGAGCGGATCGCGCATCATCGCGAACGGCGTGCTGAAGGCTGGCACACACTGGATGCGCCGTTCGATTCGGCCGACACGCTGCGTGAGTTGCCGGCCGGTACGCCCGTGCTGCTCGACTGCCTGACGCTTTGGCTAACCAATATCATGCTGGCCGAGGGCGACGTGGAAGCGGCGGTGGGCGAGCTGTGTTCCGTGTTGTCCGCGCCGACTGGGCCCTGGTATGTCGTGTCCAACGAAGTAGGCCTGAGCATCGTGCCGGAGAATGCGCTGGCAAGGCGGTTTCGCGACAGGGCCGGCTCAACCAGAAGATCGCGGCGCTGGCCGATGACGTTCTGTTCATGGTGGCCGGCCTGCCGATGAAAGTGAAGTGAATGACCGAGATCGACGCTGACGAAGCCGCCCGCCACAAAGCAAAAATGGAGAAGCGCAAGCAGGTCCAGGATGCCGAAGTGGCCGAAAAGACGGTCGAGAAGGGCCTGCTGATCGTCAACCCCGGGCCGGGCAAGGGCAAGACGACGGCGGCCTTCGGGCTGGCTCTGCGCATGCTGGGGTATGGCAAGCGCGTCGGAGTCGTGCAGTTCGTGAAGGGCGCCTGGCATACGGGCGAAATGGACGCTTTCAAGCGCTTCGGCGATCAGGTCGTGTGGCACACGATGGGCGAAGGGTTTACCTGGGAAACTCAGGATCTGCAGCGCGACCTCGCGGCGGCGGAGCGGGCCTGGGTCAAGGCGGAAGAGCTGCTGGCCGATCCGACAATCGGGCTGGTTATCCTTGATGAGCTCAACATCGCGCTGCGCTACGACTATCTCAACCTTGAGGCGGTGGTAGCAACGCTGACAACGCGGCGGCCGGACCTGCACGTCGTGGTCACCGGCCGCAACGCCAAGCCGGCGCTGGTGGAGGCGGCGGATCTGGTAACGGAAATGACGGCCACGAAGCACCACTTCAAGGCCGGTGTGAAGGCGCAGCAGGGCATCGAGTTTTAGCGTCATGTCTGCCCGCGCGCTCATGTTCCAGGGTACCGGCTCGGATGTCGGCAAGTCGCTGGTGGTGGCGGGCCTTTGCCGTGCTTTCGCCAATCGCGGGCTGGTGGTTCGGCCGTTCAAGCCGCAGAATATGTCGAACAATGCGGCGGTGACCAGCGACGGCGGCGAGATCGGCCGGGCGCAGGCGTTGCAGGCGCTGGCATGCCGCATGCCGCTGACTGTGCACATGAACCCGATTCTCCTGAAGCCTCAAAGCCAGGTGGGCGCGCAGGTGGTGGTGCAGGGCAAGGTGGTCGGCAATGCCGATGCGCGGGCCTATCAGGGCATGAAGGCCGGGCTGTGGCCTCGGGTGCTGGAGAGTTTCGGGCGCTTGAAGGCTGAGGCTGATCTGGTGCTGGTTGAGGGTGCCGGCAGCGCGTCCGAAGTCAATCTACGCGCCAACGACATCGCCAATATGGGTTTTTCACGGGCGGGCAATGTGCCGGTGGTGCTGATCGGTGACATCGATCGAGGCGGGGTGATCGCGAGCCTGGTCGGGACCAAGCATGTGATCAAGCCCGAGGATGCCGCAATGATTTGCGGGTTCCTGGTAAACCGCTTTCGCGGCGATCCCTCACTGTTCGATGGGGGCATGGTGACGATCGCCGAGCAGACGGGCTGGCGGGCTTTCGGTTTGCTGCCGCATTTCGAGGACGCGCGGCGGTTGCCTGCCGAGGATGCGCTGGCGCTGACGGCCAAGGCCGCGCGCAAGGAAGGATCAGGCAAGGTGCGGATTGCGGTGCCGATCCTGCCGTCGATCTCCAACTTCGATGATCTCGATCCGCTGGATGCCGAGCCCGATGTCGAGCTCGTTCGCGTGTGGCCTGGAACCGCCCTGCCCGGCGATTCCGACCTCGTGCTGCTGCCGGGGTCAAAGACGACGATCGCCGACTTGCATGTGTTGAAAGAAGCTGGGTTCGGCATCGATCTTCAGGCGCATATAAGGCGCGGCGGGCATGTGCTGGGATTGTGCGGCGGGTTCCAGATGCTGGGTAGGACCATCAGTGATCCGGATGGGATCGAGGGGCCGGCTGGCACGGTGGAAGCGCTGGGATTGCTGGACGTCGAGACGGTGCTGACATCGGACAAGGCGCTGCATCCTGTGACCGGTAAAACGGCGGATGGCACCTCGTTCCGAGGCTACGAGATGCATGTCGGGCACACGCAGGGTTCGGGATTGGAAAGGCCGTTTGCGCGGCTGAGCGACGGGCGGCCGGATGGCGCGGTGTCAGAGGATGGGTTGGTGTCCGGCACCTATGTGCATGGGTTCTTTGCCGATGATGCGCAGCGTGCGGCTTGGTTGGCGAAGCTCGGCGGCACGTCGCAACTGGCGGATTACGATGCCGGCGTGGACCGTGTGCTGGATGGGCTGGCGGCGCATTGCGAGCGCTATCTGGATCTGGATGCGATGCTCAGCCATGCGCGGTGAAGAGCGTCAGTGCGATCAAGCCGAACAGTGCAACCATCATCAGGTCGGCGGTCCAGTAAAGGCGCAGCGCGCGTCGGATATCGGCGGCGGTGGCATCGCGGCGGCCGCCCTCGCCCATGAAGGCGTCATTGACGGGAACGCCGCCGTAAGAGCGCGGACCGTTCAAGGCCAGACCAAGCGCACCGG
>NZ_DAMBUH010000192.1:0-2736 GCF_032053605.1 Tianweitania sp. | reverse complement strand
CCGGCGCAAAAAGGAGGCGCCTCGACGATGAACATGATCCGAACCGCAATGCTGCTCGCCTTCATGACCGCGCTTTTCATGGGCGTCGGCTATCTTATCGGCGGCACGGGTGGCATGGGGATCGCCTTCTTGTTCGCCGCCGGCATGAACCTGTTTTCCTATTGGAACGCCGACAAGATGGTTCTGCGCATGAACAATGCGATGGAAGTCGATCGCAGTTCGGCGCCCGAATATTACGGGATAGTGGAAGATCTGGCACGCCGCGCCAACCTGCCGATGCCGCGCGTCTATCTGATCGACGAAGACCAGCCGAACGCGTTCGCCACCGGCCGTAATCCGCAAAACGCAGCGGTTGCCGCCACAACCGGTCTGTTGCGCCGCCTCAACGCCGATGAAGTGGCGGGCGTCATGGCGCACGAGCTGGCGCATGTGCAGAACCGCGACACGCTGACGATGACGATCACCGCGACGCTGGCCGGCGCGATCTCCATGCTCGGCAATTTTGCGTTCTTTTTCGGCGGCAACCGCGAGAACAACAACAATCCGCTGGGCGGCATCGGCGTGATCGTCGCCATGATCGTGGCGCCGCTTGCGGCGATGATCGTGCAGATGGCGATCAGCCGGACGCGCGAATATTCGGCCGATCGGCGTGGCGCGGAGATCTGCGGCAACCCGAATGCGTTGGCGTCTGCCTTGAACAAGATCGCGCGCGGCGCGCATCAGATCGTCAACGAGGGTGCGGAGCGCAATCCGGCTGCCGCGCATATGTTCATCATCAACCCGCTGTCGGGCCAGCGCATGGACAACCTGTTCTCGACCCATCCGGATACCGGCAACCGCATCGCGGCCCTGCAGGCTATGACCGACATTCAGCCGGGCCGGAGCTATGGCGGCGGGTTCCAGCCGCAACGTGCGAGCGCGCCGGAAGGTGCGGCCGGCCCGTGGAGCGGTTCGCGTAACAAACCGTCCACTCGCCGGGGACCATGGTCTTGAACCAGCCTCGCATGCGCAACGGCAGCGCCAATCGCCGGCCTTCGTCCTTCGCCAATCCAACCTCCGACATTCCCGGCCTGCCCGCGCGGCAGGCTGCGGCCAAGCTTCTGGCGGCGGTGGTTGATGCCCGCACCTCGCTCGATGGGCTGACCGACGAGGAGCATGGGCACCCCGCTTATCGCGCGCTGGAAGGTCGCGACCGTGCTCTGGTTCGCGCCATCCTGATCTCGGCGCTACGTTTCCGGGGCACGATCCAAGCGGTGATCTCGAATCAGCTTGACCGGCCACTGCCGGGCAATGCGCTGACGCTGAGCCATGTGCTGCATGTGGCCATCGCGCAGATCCTGTATCTCGACGTGCCGGATCGCGCGGCGGTCGATCTGGCGGTGGAACAGGCGAAGGCTGATCCGCGCACGAAGCGGTTCGACGGGCTGGTCAATGGCGTCTTGCGCTCGATCGTCAGGCGCAAGGCGCAGATTCTTGGCAAGACCCCGATCGCCAACGCGCCGGATTGGTTTGTGGCTCGATTGAACCAAGCCTATGGCGAAGAGCGCGCTAAGGCCATTCTCGCAGCGCATCTGACCGAAGCGCCGGTGGATTTCACCGTGAAGGATGATCCGGCGGGCTGGGCTGAGAAGCTCGGCGGTCTTGCCTTGCCAACCGGCACAGTGCGTGTGGCGCGGCCCGAAGGCGCGATTGCGGCCTTGGCCGGCTATGAAGACGGCGCGTGGTGGGTGCAGGATGCGGCGGCGGCCTTGCCGGCGTTGATCATGGGCGATGTCGAGGGCAAGCGCGTCGCCGATTTGTGCGCGGCGCCGGGTGGCAAGACGGCGCAGCTGATCCAGGCTGGAGCAAAGGTCACTGCGTTGGATATTTCGCGCAGCCGGATCAAGCGCCTACGAGCCAATCTGGAGCGACTCGATCTTCCGGCCGAGGTCGTGGAAGCCGATCTTTCCGTTTACGAACCGGCCGAGCCCTTCGATGCCGTGCTGCTCGATGCGCCTTGCTCCTCCACCGGCACCGTGCGGCGCCATCCCGACGTGCTTTGGACCAAGTCGCCGGAAGAGATCGAGAAGCTGGCGGCCGTTCAGCTGCGCCTGTTGAAGGCAGCTGTGCGGCTGGTGAAACCCGGCGGGCGCATCGTCTTTTCCAACTGCTCGCTCGATCCGGTGGAAGGCGAGCAGATGGTGGAGCGCATCCTCCTTGAACAGCCGGAGCTTGAGCTGGAGCCGATTGCGCCGGGCGAAATACCTGTCGTGGATACCTTTCTCACACCATCAGGCACGGTGCGCACGACCCCAGCCGATCTGCCGCATGAAGACCCCGCATTGGCCGGCATGGACGGCTTCTTCGCCGCTCGGCTCCGACGCCGTGGTTAACGCCGGGTTGATTTCGGCTTCTCCATCAAAGCTCCGTTAACCATCCCCGTCTAGATTGCCTGGAGGAGTCGATGATGGGATGGTTGGGTGAGTGCTGCCGTAGAAGCGCCGGAGCTTTGGGGCTTGGTGGCAAAGGCGCTGTGGCGCAAGACGCGCCGGCGCTTGCGTGCCGGTCCGGGCTGGCGCTTTCGCTATGCCGGACGCACGCCTGACCGGCTGCTGATCGCGCCGCCCGATCTGCGCCTCGCCGATCCACAGATCGCTCAGGACATTTACTACGGACGGTTTCCATTTGCCGGCAAGGTGGTGGAAACCAGCGGCCGCTCGCCTTTCGACATCACGGTTGCGTCGCCGGAATGGGTCG
>NZ_DAMBUH010000191.1:0-2804 GCF_032053605.1 Tianweitania sp. | reverse complement strand
CTGCGGCATCGCTCGGTGGCGGTCGCGGGGTGAATGCCGGTGTCGGCGCATCGTTAGGTGGCCGAAACGGCGTAAACGCCAACGTTAATGTCCGCACCGGTGGTCGCAATGGCGGCGCTGGCGGAGACGACGGTTTCGGCGGCAATGGAACCGGCGGCACGGCAGGCGCTGGCACGACGCCCGGCGGCGTCATCAGCAATCCGGTGAACGCCAATCGTCCTGGTGTGGGCGATCCCTATTCGCCTCCGACCCGCACGGCGACGACCGCAACCACCACGACCACACGCACCGTCGGTGCCCCGTCCGTCAGCCGCAAGACGACAACCGGCCGCGTGCTGAACCGCAAGAAGAAGCTGTGCCTCGACGTGGAGGCCAACACGTCGGAATATTCCACTGAAACCGTTGCAAGTTGCGCAAACTGATCAACCGCATCCTCCCAGATGCAACGGCCCGCTTCGGCGGGCCGTTTTGCGTTTTCGGCTCCAGCCTGCGCTTGCGCCAAGGCGTGCGAGCAGGCAAAAGCCCGCAATGCTTATCATCAACGATCTTTCCTTGCGT
This sequence comes from Tianweitania sp., assembly GCF_032053605.1. NCBI lineage: Bacteria > Pseudomonadati > Pseudomonadota > Alphaproteobacteria > Hyphomicrobiales > Phyllobacteriaceae > Tianweitania > Tianweitania sp. The sequence goes on along the minus strand of NZ_DAMBUH010000191.1, from coordinate 2,246 downwards.
ATCGCCGGCCGGCTCCTGCTGGATCACGCCTCCCTTACCTTGCCGGCGGGAACCAAGGCCGGCCTTGTCGGGCGCAACGGCACGGGCAAGACCACGCTGTTCAAGGCGATCACCGGCGATCTCGCGAGCGAGACCGGTTCGGTCAGCCTGCCGAAAGGCTTGAAGCTTGGTCAGGTGGCTCAGGAAGCACCGGGCACCGAAGAAGCGCTGATCGAAATCGTGCTCAAGGCCGACAAAGAACGTCTGGCTTTGCTTGAAGAGGCAGAGACTGCGACCGATCCCGGGCGTATCGCGGATATCCAGATCCGCCTGGCCGACATTGACGCGCATTCGGCGGAAGCGCGCGCTTCAACCATTCTTGCCGGCCTTGGCTTCGACCTTGAAGCGCAGCAGCGCCCCGCCTCCTCCTTTTCCGGCGGCTGGCGCATGCGTGTGGCACTGGCAGCCGTGCTGTTTTCGCAGCCCGACCTGCTGTTGCTCGACGAACCGACCAACTATCTCGATCTCGAAGGCACGCTGTGGTTGGAGAACTATGTCTCCAAATACCCGCATACCGTGCTGCTGATCAGCCACGATCGCGATCTGCTCAACCGCGCCGTCAACTCGATCGTCCATCTCGATCAGAAGAAGCTGACGCTTTGGCGTGGCGGCTATGACCAGTTCGAGCGCCAGCGTGGCGAACAAGCCGCCTTGCAGGAAAAAGGCCGCGTCAAGCAGGAAGCGGCGCGCAAGCATATGGAAGACTTCGTGGCGCGCTTCCGCGCCAAGGCTTCCAAGGCGCGCCAGGCGCAATCACGCCTGAAAGCGCTGGAAAAGATGAAGCCGATCTCGTCGGTGATCGAGGACAATGTCGCGCCGTTCAACTTCCCCGAGCCGGTCAAGACGGTAGCCTCGCCGATCATCACCATGCAACAGGGCACGGTCGGCTATGCGGAAGGCAAGCCGATCCTGAAGAACCTGACGCTGCGTATCGATGCGGATGACCGTATTGCGTTGTTGGGCGCCAACGGCAACGGCAAGTCGACCTTCGCCAAGCTCCTGTCCAGCCGCCTGCCCCTGCAGTCCGGCTCGATCACGGTTGCGCCGCAGCTGAAGGTCTCGATCTTCGCGCAGCACCAGCTCGATGATCTGCGGCCTGAAGAAAATGCCATCGAGCATGTGCGCCGCATGATGCCGGATGCACCGGAATCAAAGGTGCGCGGCCGCGTTGCGCAGTTCGGATTGCCGACGGAAAAGATGAACACGCCGGCCAAAGATCTGTCGGGCGGCGAAAAAGCGCGCCTGCTGATGGGGCTGGCCGTGTTCGACGGGCCGAACCTCTTCATCCTCGACGAGCCGACCAACCATCTGGACATCGACAGCCGTGCCGCGCTGATCGAGGCGCTCAACGACTTTTCCGGCGCCGTCATCATCATCAGCCACGATCGCCATCTGCTGGAAGCGACAGCTGATCGGCTTTGGCTGGTGAAAGACGGCACGGTTGCGCCTTATGACGGCGATCTGGCCGATTACCGTCAGTTGGTGACCGGAAGCACCGGTGACCGCAAGGAAAAGCGCGAGGCCGACAAGGCGAACAAGGCCGAGAAGCGCAAGGAAGCCGCTGCAAGGCGTGCCGCCCTCGAGCCGCTATCCAAGGAGATCAAGGCCACGGAAGCCTTGATGGAACGGACACGCAAGCGCATCAACGGCATCGAGGAACAGCTGGCCGATCCCCGCCTGTACGACAAGGATCCCGGCGCGGTGACGCAGCTGTCGAAGGAGCGCTCACAGCTGGAGTCGACGCTCGCGGTGAACGAGGAGAAGTGGCTGAACCTGTCGAGCCAGTATGAAGAGGGTTTGGCGGAGTAGAGTGCCCGTCATCGTAGGCGCGTCCGCTGGCCCCACGATTGACGCGCTTCCATCAAGGCAACTTGGTATGCGTCCACCCGCACCGCTTCGTCATCCTCGGGCTTGACCCGAGGATCCATGCCGGAACGGTTTAAGGTGCGGGCGCCTTACTGTGCCTAAACACGGACCGTAAGAGGCATGGATCCTCGGGTCTACGCCTCCGCTTCGCTCCGGCTCTGCCCAAGGATGACGAAGCGGGAGTTGTGGTGCGTCCTTCAAGGCTCGCCCTTTTTGGTCAGTGTCCAATGTTGTGAACTTGTGCGGGCTCGCACCTCAGCAACCGTATTGTTGGGCTGTTTGTTTGATGTGGTCTCGCATGATGGCGTTGAGGATGCCGGTAAGTTTTCGCAAGGTAGCGA
>NZ_DAMBUH010000190.1:0-2866 GCF_032053605.1 Tianweitania sp. | reverse complement strand
GAGGTGGCAGCATGACGACCACCATCATCTCGCACCGCCAAAGAGGCGAATGCCCTTCGCTGTCGAAGCCGATGCCGACCGGCGACGGCCTGCTCGCGCGCATCAACCCGATGAACGGGGCGATCTCGCCAGCCGACCTCGCAGGCGTCGCAGAAGCCGCAAAGCGCTGCGGCAACGGCCTGCTCGAAGTCACCCTGCGCGGCAGCCTGCAAATTCGCGGTTTGCGCGATGAAACCGTGGCCGACATGAACGCCGCCGTCGAAGCCCTCGGCCTCACCATCCGCACCGGTCTCCCACTCGACACCGCACCACTCGCGGGCCTTTGTGCAGACGAGCGCGCCGACCCGCGTCCTCTGGCCGACGCCATCAAGAGTCAGGCGTCCAGCTTTGCTTCTCAGCTCGGCCCAAAAGTTTCTATTGTCGTCGATGGCGGCGGGCCTTCCATGCTCCACGGCGTCAAAGCCGACATCCGGCTGACCGCGCTCAATGCCGACACCTGGCAAGTCGCCATCGCCGGTGACGCGGAAACGGCCCGCTTCGTCGGTGTCTATGATGCCGAGCGCGCAGTGCAATCCGCCGTCGCTCTGCTGCGCACGATCGCCGAAGGTGGCCGCAAGATGCGCGGCCGCGATCTGTTGCCGACCTTCGAGACACTTCAACCGCCAGCCCAACCGCGTGACCCGGAACCTGCCCAGCTTCATCCCGGCGATATCCTGCAACTGACCGACGGCCGTATCGCCGCCGTGATCGCCATGCCATTCGGCACCGTCACCGCCAAGACACTGATCGCGCTTTGCGCAGATCTCCAAATCCTCGGCATCCGCGGACTTCGCCTGTCACCCGAACGCATGCTGATCATGCTGTGCCCGGACCACGCAGTTGCGCAGGCTGCGCTCCATCGATCCGCGGGTCTTGACGTTATCACCAGGCCGGACGACTTGCGTCTGCGAATCGTCGCGTGTGCCGGAGCCCCGGCTTGCGCATCCGCGCATCTGAATACCCACGCCTTAGCGGCCGAACTCGCTGCCAAATCGGCGAATGGACAGGATCTGCCCTTCCGTTTGCATCTTTCGGGCTGCGAAAAGGAGTGTTCGAAGCCAGCCGGCACGTTCATTTCTGTGATCGGCATCCCCGGCTCTCGCAAGATCGTCGCGAACGGGATAGTGCTCCCGCCCGATTTCAGCGACAGGCTGATGGCGCAAACACCCATGCAGCGGGCTTCATGACCACGGACTACATCAAATCAGGCGACGCGATTTACGAGAAAAGCTTCGCCATCATCCGCGCCGAAGCTGATCTCTCCCGCTTCTCGGAAGCAGAGGCCGATGTTGCCGTCCGCATGATCCATGCCTGCGGCATCGTTGAATCTGCGCAATATTTCGAGTTCTCGCCCAGCTTCGTTTCAGATGCCCGCGCCGCCCTCCAAGTCGGCGCTCCCATCCTGTGCGACGCCGAAATGGTTGCGCAAGGCGTCACTCGCGCCCGCCTGCCTGCCACCAACCCCGTGATCTGCACGCTGCGCGACCCGCGAACGCCGGACTTGGCCAAGGAAATCGGCAACACCCGCTCCGCCGCCGCGCTCGAACTCTGGCGCCCGCAACTCGAAGGCGCTGTCGTCGCCATCGGCAACGCTCCGACAGCCTTGTTCTACCTCCTTGACATGATCGCCGCCGGCGCCCCACGACCCGCCGCCATCATCGGCATGCCCGTCGGTTTCGTTGGCGCGATGGAATCCAAGGACGCGCTGGCCGAAAGCAAGCTCGGCATCCCCTTCGCCGTCGTGCGCGGCCGCATGGGGGGCAGTGCCATGACAGCCGCCGCAATCAACGCCCTTGCGAGACCCGGCCTATGAGCGCATCGCTCGGCAAACTGATCGGCCTCGGCACTGGCCCCGGCGATCCGGAACTCCTGACGCTGAAGGCCGCGCGCTTTCTCGCCGAGGCCGATGTGGTGGCCTATTTCGCCAAGCGTGGAGCCAAGGGCAACGCTCGTACCATCGTCGATGCGCATATGCGTCCGGGAGTCATCGAACTGCCGATGATCTATCCCGTGACGACCGAGATCCACAAGGATCACGCGGATTACATTAACCCCATCAATAGCTTCTACGAAGACATTGCAAAGCAGGTTGAGGATCATCTTCGTGCCGGCCGCACGGTCGTCGTGCTGTCGGAAGGCGATCCGCTTTTCTACGGCTCCTACATGCACCTGCATGTCCGACTAGCCCATCGCTTCCCGACAGAGGTCGTGCCTGGCGTGACTGCCATGTCCGGCTGCTGGTCCGCGACGGGCGTTCCGATCGTCCAAGGCGATGACATCCTGAGCATTCTGCCAGGAACCTTGGCCGAGGACGTCCTTGCGCGCCGCCTTATGGACACGGAAGCCGCTGTGATAATGAAGGTCGGCCGCAACCTGCCGAAGATCCGCCGCGCCCTAGTCGAGGCCGGCAAGCTCGACCGCGCGATCTATGTCGAGCGCGGCACCATGGCCAACATGGCGATTACGCCGCTTGCCGACAAAGCCGACGATATCGCGCCGTACTTCTCCATCGTGCTGGTGCCCGGCTGGGCTGCCAAGCCCGGCGAGAATTTGGCTGCCGCCTTGCAGATCGTCGAGGGTCTTGCATGAGCGGGCGTCTCACAGTCATCGGTACTGGTCCCGGCAATCCCGATCAGATGACCCCGCAAGCGCGCGCAGCGATCGAAGCCGCCAGCGATTTCTTCGGCTACAAGCCCTATCTCGACCGCCTCCAGGTGCGTCCCGACCAAACCCTGCACGCCTCCGACAATCGCGAGGAACTCGACCGCGCCAAGGCCGCGCTCGAACTCGCCGTGTCGGGGCGGCATGTGGCAGTCGTGTCCGGCGG
>NZ_DAMBUH010000189.1:0-3122 GCF_032053605.1 Tianweitania sp. | reverse complement strand
AGCTGCACATCGGCGCGGCCCTGACGCGGTGCCGGAGCCTGACGCTCGAACAAGCCGTTGAGAAGCGCCAGTTCCTGTCCGGCAGCGGTGGTGTGCGCGGAAGCGGGAGAGTGGCCCGTCAGCGCCGATGCCGGCGCCGCTGACAACAGCAGCGGCACGGCCATGAGCCCGAGAACCAGTTTGCCTTTGAAGGTCTTTGCTAAAATCATCCGTGTCTCTCGATCGATCAATCCGGCCGTTGGAGAACCGTTGCTTTGCAGGTTGGAGATGAGCTGCACCCGGGACTTCGGCCAAATTTTGGTGGCAGATGGGGTTGGAACCGCATGACAGCAAAAAGGCGATCCGAGGACCGCCTTTTCACCTGTTCATGCGGCATTAATGCGACAATCAGCTGCCGGCGCCGTTGAGCACGGTGACGGCGCGACGGTTCTGCGACCAGCAGGAAATGTCGTCGCAAACAGCAACCGGACGTTCCTTGCCGTAGGAGATGGTGCGGATGCGGTTGGACGGAACGCCGCGCGACGCGAGGAAGTCACGGGCAGCTGCAGCGCGACGGGCGCCGAGTGCCAGGTTGTACTCGCGGGTGCCGCGCTCGTCGGAGTGACCTTCGACGGTGATCGCGTAGCTGGAATACTGCTGCAGCCACTGTGCCTGACGCGACAGGGTCTGCTGGGCATCAGCGCGGATGGCCGAGGAGTCGGTGTCGAAGAAGATGCGGTCGCCGACATTGACCGTGAAGTCCTGGCTTGAACCCGGCGTTGCCGCGCCAGCACCGCGTCCGCCATTGAGGCCGAGCTCGGAGCTGCTGTTGGGCAAGTTGTTCTTCTTGTTGGCGCAGCCGGCAACCGCCAGCGTTGCAAGCAAAGCGATAGCGACCGGGTTGCGGGTAATTGCTGCGATACGGCGCATCGCCATCTCCTAAGCATTTGAGTGAATTCGTTGAGGTCGAAGTAACCACGTTTGGGTTAATGCTGATTCAACGAACAAGGTTAATTATCTGTTTCTGCCGTGTAACTGAATGCGTTGCCGGCGGAAACGACCTATGCGAATCGCCCGGCATACCTGCCGCAATGCGGCGCAAAGGTGACAAAAAGAAGGAGGCCCCGAAGGAGCCTCCATCCCAAGATCAGTACGGACCGCTCCGATCATTCCAAAAGCGGCGACCAGGCCGGGTCGGAACCGAAGCCCGACGTCGGGATTGGCTGCTCGTTGCGACCGGTCAGATCGACCGAATAAAGCTTTGGTCCACCCGAGCTTTCTCGGAAGAACATCAACACACGGCCATTCGGTGCCCACGTCGGGCCTTCCTGCAGATGCCCAGACGACAGGATGCGCTCGCCTGAACCATCGGTGCGCATCACACCGATCTGGAAGTCACCGCCGGTCTGCTTGGTGAAGGCGATCAAATCGCCACGCGGCGACCAGACCGGCGTGGAATAGCTGCCGCCGCCGAACGAAATGCGGGTCGCGCCCGAACCGTCCGCACCCATCGCATAGATCTGCGGCTGGCCGCCGCGATCCGACGTGAATACGACCTTGGAGCCATCCGGCGAATAGGACGGCGAAGTGTCGATCGCGTTGGAATTGGTCAGGCGCATCGTGTTGCGGCTGCGCAGATCCATGGTGAAGATGTTGGAGTTACCATCGTCGCGCAGCAGGCTCATGATGACCTTCTGGCCATCGGGCGAAAAGCGCGGCGCAAAGGTCATGCCGGGGAAGTTGCCGACAAGCTCGCGCTGTCCCGTTTCGATCTGCAGCAGGTACACCTGCGGCTGACCGCTTTCATAAGACATGTAGGTGATTTCCTGGCGCGTCGGCGAAAAGCGCGGCGTCAGGGCGATGGTCTTGCCATCCGACAGGAAGCGCTTGTTGGCGCCGTCCTGGTCCATGATGGCCAGACGCTTCACGCGCTGGGTCTTTGAGCCCGCTTCGTCGATGTAAACGACGCGCGTGTCGAAATAGCCCTTCTCGCCGGTCAGCGCCTCATAGATCGCATCGGCGATGATATGAGCGACGCGGCGCGAATTCTGCGGGTTGGCGAAGAACTGCTCGCCCGTGATCTGTTTGTTGCCAAACGTGTCCCAAAGACGGAACTCGGCGCGCAAACGGCCATCACCTTCCTTGGTCACGCGGCCTGTGACGATCGCCTGCGCATTGATGACCTGCCAGTCCTGGAAGCGCGGCGCGACATCCGGATTGGAGATCTTTTCGATAAAGGCCGACTTGGCGATTGGCGCAAACAGGCCGGAGCGCTTCAGATCCGCCGTCACGATCGACGAGATCTCCGCACCCATCGCATCGGCCGACACGAAGTCGGTGATGGCGATCGGCAGAGGCGCGACATTGCCCTTGTTGACGTCGATGACGAGCTGGGCATGGGCCGGTGCCACAACAAAGCCCGCGCTCATGGCGACAGTGGCAACAGCGAAAAGAACTCTGAGTTTTCGGATCATTCCATCCAGCCTCTTGGTCTCATGGTCGGGAGCGGTCCTGGCCTCGAAGGTCAGAACATCTCGCTCGGATCGAAATTAACAACGACGCCGCTGGCCCAAACTTCGGCCTTGCTGGCGGGAACCTGCAGCCCTTCGGCGTTGCACTTCTGAACGGCGCGAACAGCACTGCGGTCGAAAGCGGAATTGCCGCTCGACGTATCCACCACCGGCTCGCCATCGAGCTTGCCGGTCGGATCGAGGCGGAAGCGCACGCTCACGCGCATGGACTCGACGCCTTCGGCACCGGCCGGGATCGACCAGCAGCCAGCCAACTGGCTCGACAATGCGCCCATCTCGCTTTGCGACAGCTTCGCGCCCGTGGTCTGCTTGCCGCCGAGCGAAGCGGTTTCGGTGGAACGCTTGGCGCCACCGCCTTGCGCGGCAGCCTTGTTCAGGAGCGCCGCAACCTCATCCGCATCGAAGGTCTTTTCTTCCGACTTCGGCTTCGAAGACGCGGCCGTTTCCTTCGGCTTGTCGGGCTTCTTGGCTTCTTCCGGCTTCTTCTTTTCCGGCTCTTTCGGCTTTTCCTCGACCTTGGCGGTTTGCACCGGCTTCGGCGGCTCGGGCTGTGGACGTGTCTGCGGTGCCGGCGCGCTGGTTGGCAGCGGCAAGGCTTCCGCCTGCGGGGCC
>NZ_DAMBUH010000188.1:0-3371 GCF_032053605.1 Tianweitania sp. | reverse complement strand
ATCGCCGGCATCACCGTGCTGGTCGAGAAGCGCCGCAACGGCGCGCTCGAACAGGCACCCGCGTCACCGCGTCAGGGCTTGTCGCGCTTCCTGCGCGGTCCTTGGCCGCTCGTCTGGGGCGCGGTTGCCTTGGTGATCTTCAACTTCGCCACGCTGGCGCTTGCCGGCCGTCCCTGGGGTGTGACCTCGGCCTTCGCGCTATGGGGCGCAAAGGGCGCGCAGGCGATCGGCATCGACCCGACCGCCTGGTCCTATTGGCAGACGCCATCGAATGCGAAGGCGCTGCAGGAAAGCGTGTTTGCCGACATCACCTCCATCATGGACTTCGGCATTATCGCCGGTGCCATGCTGGCTGCGGCACTCGCCGGCAGCTTTGCACCCAGCCTGAAGATCCCGCTGCGTTCGGTTGTTGCCGCCGTGGTCGGTGGGTTGTTGCTCGGCTACGGCGCCCGCATCGCCTATGGCTGCAATATCGGCGCTTATTTCTCCGGCATCATCTCCGGCAGCGTGCATGGTTATCTATGGGCAGTCGCAGCCTTCGCCGGCAACATCCTCGGCGCCCACATGCGGCCTTTCTTCTTCGCCGAGCGTCAGGTGCGCCGCATCGACGGCTAGCGAACCCAAGCCCGCGCGAGGTTCTTGCGCGGGCGGGTCCGCTCGTTCATAAGCCACGCGAATTCCTAGGGCATCCGGTTCCAAGCCGGATGCCGCTCTGTTTGTGGAACAGCGCTCATGTCCTCTTTCAAGCCGCTCGTTTTTTCCGGCGTCCAGCCCACCGGCAATCTGCATCTCGGCAATTATCTCGGCGCGATCCGCAAGTTCGTCGCGCTGCAGAACGAGCATGACTGCATCTATTGCGTGGTCGACATGCATTCGATCACCGCGCAGCTCGTGCATGAAGATCTGGCGTCCCAGACCCGCTCCATCACGGCCGCTTACCTCGCCGCCGGCATCGATCCGACCAAGCACATCGTGTTCAACCAGAGCCGGGTGATGCAGCATGCCGAGCTCGCCTGGATCTTCAACTGCGTGGCGCGCATCGGCTGGATGAACCGCATGACGCAGTTCAAGGACAAGGCCGGCAAGGACCGCGAAAACGCCTCGCTCGGCCTGCTTGCCTACCCCAGCCTGATGGCCGCCGACATCCTGCTTTACCGGGCCACCCATGTGCCGGTGGGCGACGACCAGAAGCAGCATATCGAGTTGACCCGCGACATCGCCATGAAGTTCAACAACGACTTTTCGCATCGCATCGCCGATCTCGGTATCGGCGTGGAGTTGATGATGGGCGAAGAGAAGGTCAACGGCTTCTTCCCTCTGACCGAGCCGATGATCGAGGGACCGGCAACGCGCGTGATGAGCCTGCGCGACGGTTCCAAGAAGATGTCGAAGTCCGACCCGTCGGATCTGTCGCGCATCAACCTGACGGATGATGCCGACACCATCTCCAAGAAGATCCGAAAGGCCCGAACCGACCCGGAAGCACTGCCGAGCGAACTCGCCGGCCTCAAGGACCGCCCGGAAGCCGACAACCTCATCGGCATCTATGCCGCTTTGTCCGATCAAACGCGCGAAGCCGTGATCGCTGAATATGGCGGCCAGCAGTTTTCCGTGTTCAAGCCGGCACTGGCCGATCTGGCGGTGGAAAAGCTTGCCCCGATCGCATCCGAAATGCGCCGCATTCAGGCTGACACGGCTTACGTCGATGCCGTTCTCAAGGATGGTGGCGAGCGTGCCCGCACCATCGCCGAGGGCACGATGAAGCAGGTGCGCCAGATCATCGGCTTCCTGCAGGACTAACAAGCCGGCAAAACGCTATGTCATCACGCTGGTGGAAACAGCGGACGGTGCGGCACAGCCCCGCGTCAATGTCTACAAGGCCGGTAGACTTGTTCCTGGTTCAACCAAGTGGCATTGTCCGCGCTGATTAAAGCTCTGGGGAAAGATCATGGTATCCAGACGATTGAGCCGTGAAACCGGCCATCGCCGTAAGTTCTTGGCGGTGATCGACGAGACACCGGAATGCGAGCGGGCCGTCGCCTACGCCTCGCGTCGCGCCAAATCCACCGGCGGGGTGCTGGTCTTGTTGTTCGTGGTCGAGAATGCCGATTTCCAGCAGTTTCTCGGCGTCGAACAGGTCATGCGCGCGGAAGCAACGGCCAGCGCCAAGCTTACCCTCGACAATTTTGCAACCAAGATCCGTGAAACGCTCGGCATCGAGCCGGAGCTGATCGTGCGTGAGGGTGCTGCCAAGGACGAGATCCTGGCGCAGGTGGAAGAAGATCAGGACATTGCGATCCTGGTTCTCGCCGCAAGCGCAGCCAAGGAGGGACCCGGCCCGTTGGTGATGGCCACCATCGCTAAGGGCGGCGGCTTCCCGATTCCGGTGACCATCGTGCCGCAAACACTGTCCGACCAAGACATGGAGAACCTCGCCTGACCGGGTGACCACGCAGTCCTAGCTCACTTGTAAAGCTGAGTTGCAAGGTCTATTTAGAACCATTCCAAACAGGTTGAGAGCGGAGTTCCGCCATGTTCATTCAGACTGAATCCACGCCGAACCCCGCCACGCTGAAATTTCTGCCGGGTGTCGTGGTGATGGCGGACGGCACCGCCGATTTCCGCGATGCGCCGAGCGCACGCGACGCCTCGCCGCTGGCTGCCCGCTTGTTCGATGTTCCGGGCGTGACCGGCGTGTTCTTCGGCTATGATTTCGTGACCGTCACCAAGGACGGCCAGGACTGGCAGCACATGAAGCCGGCGATCCTCGGCGCGATCATGGAGCATTTCATGGCCGGCCTGCCGGTCATGACGAGCGCGGCCACGACGCAGGCGCGCGAAGATGCCGAAAGCGGCGAAGAATTCTTCGATGCCGCCGATCAGGATATCGTGGTCACCATCAAGGAACTGCTCGACACGCGCGTGCGCCCGGCTGTGGCGCAGGACGGCGGCGATATCACCTTCCGTGGCTACGAGAACGGCACCGTCTTCCTCCACATGAAGGGCGCCTGCGCCGGCTGTCCATCCTCCACCGCCACGCTGAAGCACGGCATCCAGAACCTGCTGCGCCACTTCGTGCCTGAAGTGCAGCAGGTCGAGCAGGTCGTCTGAGCCACGCCGTTTGATTCGAATGGACGTACGGTTGTGCGCCCTTCGAGGCTCGCCATGCTAAAGTGAGCGCTTGGTCCGGTGATGCCGTGCGGGCTCGCACCTCAGGATGAGGACCGTCCCGCTAAGCTTCGAAGTACTTGGTGGGCTCGATCAGCCCGGTTGATCAACCGGCTGCCACGTTGACCACCTAGGCGACAGGCACAATGGTCCTCATCCTTGTATATTGCAATTGGTGCATACTATCGGCGTCGGGTGGTCAT
>NZ_DAMBUH010000187.1:0-3470 GCF_032053605.1 Tianweitania sp. | reverse complement strand
GTCAGCGGCGTGTTCGAGCGCGGCGATACGATTGCGGTGCTGGGACCGGATGGCGCGGAAATCGCGCGCGGACTGGCGGCCTATGATTCCGGCGACGCTTTGCAGACTGCCGGCCTGAAGAGTGCCGAGGTCTCGCAGGTGCTCGGCTATGAAGCGCGCTCGGCCATGGTGCATCGCGACGACCTCGTGATGACGCGGCAGGCGCCAAGCAGCGACGCCATCGTTCAGGAAACAAGCCATGCTGAAACTGCTTGAGAAGTCTGACGTCACCGACGTGATGGTGGAAATCGGCCGCAAGGCGCGCGCTGCAACGAAGCCGCTGGCACTGGCTGCACCGGAAACGAAGGCCGCATCGTTGCGAGCCATGGCAGCCGGGATCCGGGCAGGTGCGCCGGCGATCCTCAACGCCAATGCGATCGATCTGGCCAATGGTCATACGGCGGGCTTGTCGGCCTCCTTTATGGACCGGCTCCAGCTCAACGATGCACGCATCGAAGCCATGGCAGCGGGCATCGAGGCGATTGCCGATCTGCCTGATCCTGTCGGCTCGGTGTTGGCGGCGTGGGAGCGGCCGAACGGCTTGAAGATCGAGCGCGTGCGTACCCCCTTGGGCGTGATCGGCGTGATCTATGAGAGCCGGCCGAATGTGACGGCCGATGCCGGCGCGCTTTGCTTGAAAGCCGGCAATGCCGTCATCTTGCGCGGCGGGTCAGATTCGGCTCGGACGTCCGCCGCGATTCATGCCTGCCTGCAAAGCGGGCTGGAATCAGCCGGTCTGCCAGCCGATGCGATTCAGCTTGTGCCAACCACCGATCGTGCTGCCGTCGGCGCGATGCTGGCCGGCCTCAACGGCGCTATCGACGTGATCGTGCCGCGCGGCGGCAAAAGCCTTGTGTCGCGCGTGCAGGCCGATGCCCGCGTGCCGGTCTTCGCCCACCTTGAAGGGCTGTGCCATGTCTATGTCGACCGCTCGGCCGATCCCGACATGGCGGTGAACCTCATCGTCAACGCCAAGATGCGGCGCACCGGCATCTGCGGCGCGGCCGAAACGCTGCTGGTGGACCGTGCGGCGGTCGACACCCATCTCCTGCCGATGCTCAATGCGCTACAGGCAGCCGGCTGTGAAATCCGCGGCGACGCCGAGGTGGTTACGCGCTTTCCCGCAGCCAAGCCGGCGACGGATGAGGACTGGCGCACCGAATATCTCGACGCGATCCTTTCGGTGCGGCTGGTTGAGGGCATCGACGGTGCAATCACGCATATCGACGCCTATTCCTCGCACCACACCGAAGCGGTGATCGCAGACGATGCGGCCGTGGTAGCTCGCTTCTTCAACGAGATCGACTCCGCCATCCTCTTACACAATGCCTCGACCCAGTTCGCCGATGGCGGCGAGTTCGGCTTTGGCGGCGAGATCGGCATTGCCACCGGCAAGATGCACGCGCGGGGCCCGGTGGGCGTCGAGCAGCTGACTTCGTTCAACTACCGCGTTTATGGCTCCGGCCAGGTTCGGCCATAAAACGATTGGCGGAGGAGGCGTGAGCATGGAAGCATCCTCATCAATGGCGCGAACGGCCACGGTTGAACTGCGCAACATCGAAGGTACGCAAGCAGCACTTGGCTGGGCCGGCGGCCACACGCTTGTGGTCGATCGCCCGGATGGCGTGGCGGGCGGAATGGGTCTGGGCTTCAATGGCGCGCAGATGTTGGCGCTGTCGCTCGGCGGCTGCTTTTGCAACGATCTGCGATATACGGCCGAAAAAATGGGCGTGCAGCTCGGACCAGTGGCGGTCACCGTGACGCTCACCCTGGAAGGCAACCCGTTGCTGGCACAGTCGGCCGCGATGCAGGTCGATTGCAAGCTCATCGACGGTTCGGATGCGGGCGCCGTGATCGAAGCGGCGAGAGCGAGTTGCATGGTCAGCAATTCGCTGCGCAAGGGATTTCCCGTCTCGATCAGCGAAGCCGCTCGTGCCTGAACAGGGTCGACCTGCGGATGTCCCGCACCAGTATCTGCACATGCCCTATGTCGAAAAGGGCATGGCGGTCGGGCTGTTTGGCGGGTCGTTCAATCCACCGCATGCGGGGCACGCGCTTGTGGCCGAGATCGCATTGCGCAAGCTGCGGCTGGATCAGCTGTGGTGGATGGTGACGCCGGGCAATCCGCTAAAGAGTACGCGCGAACTGGCGCCTTTGGCCGAGCGGATCCGCTTGTCTGAAAAGCTGGCGGAAGATCCGCGTATCAAGGTGACGGCGTTCGAGGCGGCTGAGCATGTGCGCTACACCGCCGACACGCTGGCGCTGGTCAAGGCGCGCAATCCCGGCGTGCATTTCGTTTGGATCATGGGCGCCGACAGTCTGGCGAGCTTTCATCGCTGGGAACGCTGGCGGGCGATTGCCATGACTTTCCCGATCGCCGTGATCGACCGACCGGGCGCGACCTTGTCGTTCCTGTCATCGGTGATGGCCAAGACATTTGCTTATGCCCGTGAAGACGAAACGGATTCGGAAGTGCTGGCCAGTCGGCGTGCGCCTGCTTGGACCTTTCTGCATGGTCCGCGCTCGACCTTGAGCTCGACAGCACTGCGGGCACAAGCCAAAGGCACGAAGACCTGATACACTGCACCCAATGTTATTGAAACCGTCACCGAACTGCGCCTATCTATAGGGTGCGCCAAGGGTGGCGCATCGTTGTTCCTTAGAAAGGGAAGACACTGAGAACAGAACTGCGGAAGGAGGCGGAAACACCGCTTTCGCCGGTCGAAATCGGCGCCCAAGCGCCTGCGACCTCCCAACTTGAAACCGTCCTTGGCAGTCTCGACGACTCCAAGGCGGAAAACATCGTGGCCATCGACATCCGGAAGAAATCGAGCCTCGGCGACCATATGGTCGTGGCGAGCGGTCGGTCGCACCGTCATGTCGCGGCTGTGTCCGAACACGTCATGAAAGCGCTGAAGGACAGCGGCGTGAACAATGCGCGCGTCGAGGGCCTCCCAAGTGCCGACTGGGTGCTGATTGATACGGGTGACATCATCATCCACGTCTTCCGGCCCGAGGTGCGCGAGTTCTACAACCTCGAAAAAATGTGGCAGACGCCTGAGCTCGACGACGGGACCAAGCACTGACACTGGCATTCTGAGGTTTCAATGCGGATCGGCATCAATGCCGTCGGCCGGATGAAGGCCGGGCCTGAGCGGGAGCTTGCCGATCGCTACCTCGACCGCTTCGCCAAAGCGGGTCCGCCGCTCGGTCTGGAATTTGCCGGAGTAGCGGAGAGCGCGGAAAGCCGGTTGGGCACCGCGGCCGAGCGGATGCGTGAGGAAGCGGCCCGGCTCGACGCGGCTCTTGGCGCCGGTGGGCTGATCCTGCTCGACGAGCGCGGCAAGAACCTCGCATCGCCGGCCTTCGCGCAACTGATCGCCGATCACCGCGATCGCGGTTTGCGGCAGCTGACTTTCGCCATCGGCGGG
>NZ_DAMBUH010000186.1:0-3600 GCF_032053605.1 Tianweitania sp. | reverse complement strand
CAGCGCGATCTGGCCGACAGCCGCGGCCGCCTGGCTTTCTTCGAGCTTCAACGGCCCGCGCCCAAGTCCCAGGATGGTACGGCCAAGCGCGATCGCGCCGGACGACACGACAAGCACATCCGCGCCGGCCTGCCGCAGGGTGCCGATGTCGCGCGCCAACGAGGCGAGCCACTGGCGCTTCAAACCGCTTTCGCGATCCACCAGCAAGGCCGAGCCGATCTTGACGGTGATACGGCGGTAAGAGCCCAGCCCGCGCTGCATCAGGACTCGCCCTTCTGCCAGCGGGGATCCTCGACCTCCGGCTCTTCCTGCTTGCGCGCGGCCTGTACGACTTCCATCAGCGCCCGAAGCACCGTTTCCGTGCCCTCATTCGTGGCAGCCGAGAGCACCAGCGGCGTCTTGCCCGATGCCTTCTTCAGCGCCTTGATCTTCTCCTTGCGGGTCTCCGCATCGATCGTGTCGGCCTGGCTCAGCGCCAGCACTTCCTGCTTTTCATCCAGACCGCCGCCATAGGCTTCGAGCTCGTTGCGCACGGTTTCATAGGTGTAAGCGACATCCTCTTCCTGCGCGGAAACCAGGTGCAGCAGCACGCGCGTGCGCTCGACATGGCCGAGGAAACGGTCGCCGATGCCAACGCCCTCATGCGCGCCTTCGATCAGACCGGGAATGTCGGCGATCACGAATTCACGCGCGTCGATGCGCGCCACGCCGAGGCCGGGATGCAGGGTGGTAAAGGGGTAATCGGCGATCTTCGGCTTGGCTGCCGTCACGGCTGCCAAGAAGGTGGACTTGCCGGCATTGGGCAGGCCGACGATGCCGGCATCGGCAATCAGTTTCAGCCTGAGCCAGATATCACGTTCCTGGCCTTCGATACCGGGATTGGCGCGGCGCGGAGCCTGGTTGGTCGAGCTTTTGAAATGCGCATTGCCGAAGCCGCCATTGCCACCCTTGGCGAGCAGCACCTTCTGGCCGATCTCGGTAAGGTCGGCGATTAGCGTCTCGTTGTCGTCCTCGAAGATCTGCGTGCCGGCCGGAACCTTGAGGATGACGTCCGACCCCTTGCCGCCTGCAAGGTTGCGGCCCATGCCGTGAACGCCGATCTGCGCCCGGAAATGCTGCTGATAACGGTAATCGATCAGCGTATTGAGGCCTTCGACCGCGACAGCCCAGACATCGCCACCGCGTCCACCATCGCCGCCATCCGGGCCGCCGAACTCGATGAATTTCTCACGACGAAACGAAACCGCGCCGGCTCCGCCGTCACCGGATCGAATGTGAACTTTTGCCTGGTCGAGAAATTTCATCGTGTCGTCTGCCTCTTAAGCGCCGTCGTGTAGCGCAAACGCCGCGAAAGCGCGAGAGGCAGGACGAATTGAGGCGGTGAACGCTATCCTATCGCTGTGAGATAATCCGTTTGCCTGCTAGGCGCGAAACCGATGGAAGCCTTTCGGCTTTCGAGGCTTTCGCAACAACGCAGGCGAACGGATTAGCCTCAGCGATCAATGGCGGAAGTGGCGCATGCCGGTAAACACCATAGCCAGGCCATGCTCGTCGGCGGCGGCAATTACCTCGTCGTCGCGCATGGAGCCGCCCGGCTGGATCACGGCCGTCGCACCCGCTTCCACGGCAGCCAGCAATCCGTCGGCAAAGGGGAAGAAGGCGTCGGACGCCACAACCGCGCCCTTTGCCAGCGACACATCCAGACCAGCAGCCTTTGCCGCATCCTGCGCCTTGGAGGCCGCGATGCGCGAAGAATCCACGCGGCTCATCTGGCCAGCGCCAATGCCAACCGTCGCGCCATCCTTGACGTAAACGATGGCGTTCGACTTCACATGTTTGGCGACGCGGAAGGCGAAGCGCAGGTCAGCCAGTTCCTGGTCGCTCGGCGCGCGCTTGGTAACGGTCTTTAGATCGAGATCATCCACCACGCCGTTGTCGCGCGACTGGGCAAGGAAGCCGCCGGCAACCGTCTTCACGGCCATGCCCGGAGCACGCGGGTCCGGCAGACCGCCGGTGACAAGCAAGCGCAGGTTCTTCTTCGCGGCGATGATGGCGATGGCTTCATCCGTGGCATCCGGCGCGATGATCACTTCGGTGAAGACCTTGACGATCTCTTCTGCAACGGCGGCATCGATCGTGCCGTTCAGCGCCACGATGCCGCCAAAGGCCGAAACGGGATCGCAGGCCAGCGCCTTTTTATAGGCATCCACCAGCGTAGCGCCGGTCGCGACACCGCACGGGTTGGCGTGCTTGATGATGGCGACCGCCGCACTCTTGGCCGGGTCGAACTCGCCGACCAGTTCGAAAGCCGCATCAGTGTCGTTGATGTTGTTGTAGGACAGGACCTTGCCCTGCAACTGCCGCGCGGTGGCAACGCCCGGACGGTTTTCGCCGGTCTTGTAGAAGCCCGCCCTCTGGTGCGGGTTCTCGCCATAGCGCAACTCGCCTGCCACCGTACCGCCAAGGCTGTTATAGGTGGTTGAAACGCCTTCAACCGCACCGGCAAACCACGAGGCAATGCCAGCATCGTAAGCGGCCGTGCGCGAATAGGCCTTGGCCGCGAGCCGCTGGCGGAATTGAAGGCCTACACTGCCCTCGCCCGCCTTCATCTCGTCCAGCACGATTTGGTAGTCGCTGGGATCTACGACCACGCTGACATAAGCATGGTTTTTGGCAGCCGCGCGCAGCATGGCCGGTCCGCCGATGTCGATATTTTCCACGATCGAAGCGTAGTTCGCGCCCGACGCACGCACGCTTTCGAACGGATAAAGGTTCACCACGAGGAGATCGATCGGCTCGATACCATGTTCGGCCATGGCCGCTTTGTGCTCGGCGTCATCGCGGATCGACAAGAGCGCGCCATGGACGCTCGGATGCAGCGTCTTCACCCGGCCGTCCATGATCTCGGGAAAGCCCGTGACATCGGACACATCGGTCACCGGCAGACCGGCTTCGGCGATCGCCTTGGAGGTGCCGCCGGTCGAAAGGAGCGTCACGCCGGCCTTGTTCAGCGCGCGGGCAAACTCCACCACGCCGGCCTTGTCGGACACGGACAAAAGCGCGCGCTTGATAAAAACGCGGTCAGGTGCCGGAATGTTCTTGGAGGGGACGGCCATGGCAGGAGATCTCGGGCTTCGCTGGGGAAGCCCGGACCTAGGCCATGGGCGCGGTCAAATGCAAGCGCCGAAGGGCGTCAGCTCGTGATTCTTGTGAAACGCCAGGCCAGTGTCGGGTGTTCGGCGGCATCGTAATGCAGCACGATCTGCTTGGTGCGTGCCGGGCCGGCCAGTCCCGCAAAGAAGATGGAGTCCTCGATTTCCGGCAGCACCTCGCCGCAACGGAAGATCCAGCCTTCGCCATCGCGGCCTTGGATGCACATGGAAACGGATTGCGACATGCCCGCTGCGCGGCAGACCGTTGCCGGCGGCATGGAAGCGATCGATGCCCTCCAGCACCTGGCCGCCACCCGAAAGGACGAGCTGGCGTTCGTGGAACAGGCCGAAGCGCTGGATATAACCGTCATGGCTGGCGATGAAGCCCTGCAGGGTCGAACCGTTGCGCCCCTCATCCAGCCGCCGCGAGCGCACCACGCGCGGGCCC
>NZ_DAMBUH010000185.1:0-3728 GCF_032053605.1 Tianweitania sp. | reverse complement strand
AAGGATCCTCGGGTCTACGCCTCCGCTGCGCTCTGGCTGCGCCCAAGGATGACGAAGGGTGCGTGAGACGGATGCAGGCGTAGCCTTCGCCCCATGTGGGAGAAGGTGGATCGGTGCGTAGCGACAAGACGGATGACGGGTTCGAATCCAAACGGCTGCCAAGCTGGAACACCCCTCATCCGACTTCGCCTTTGGCTCAGCCACTGCCCAGGGCGAGTCGCGGGCCTCGCCCGCCCTTCGAGCCCCACAAGGGGAGAAGGGAGAGCTGCGCCCTCGCCGCTTCGTCATCCTCGGGCTTGACCCGAGGATCCATGCCGTGACGGCAAGTGAAGCTTGGGTGGGCTGTTCGGCACCATAGGAAGGCGTGGGGCGTTGTGCCCTCACCCCTTCTTGTCAGCGTCCGTCTTGGCGGGCTCGGGCTTGTTTTGGTCGGCATCGGCCGCTGCTGGCGGTTCGATGTCCGGCAGGCCGTTGGCCAGCTTTTCGCGGATCTTCGGCAGCTCGTTGTCGGTCGGCTTGCGATCGACCGCGTGGCTCCACTGGAAGGTCGCTTCCAGCTTGCGGCCGACGCGCCAATAGGCGTCGCCGAGGTGGTCGTTGAGGACCGGATCATCCGGTTTCAAGGACACGGCCCGCTCCAGCTCGGTCACGGCTTCCGGGAAGCGGCCGAGGCGGTAATAGGCCCAGCCCAGCGAATCCACGATGTAGCCGTCGCTCGGGCGCAGCTCGACGGCGCGCTTGATCATGGTCAAGCCTTCGTCGAGGTTCTTGTTCATGTCGACCCAGGAATAGCCGAGATAGTTCAGGACCTGCGGCTGGTCTGGGAAAAGTTCGAGCGCCTTGCGGAAGTCCGGCTCGGCCTTGTCCCACTGCTTCAGACGCTCATAAGCGATGCCGCGCTGGTAGAAGATATTCCAGTTGGCGCGCTCGGGCGCGGAAAGCGTTGCAACTGCCTCGTCATAGACTTCTGACGCGGCCTTGTAGTTTTCCTGGCTGGAATAAACGCCGCCAAGAGCAAGGTAAGCGCGCATGTCGCTCTTGTCCTGCTCAAGCGCCAGGCGCAAATGCTTGATGGCCTCGTCCTTCTGGTCAAGATCGGCGAGGTTCAAGCCGATCTGCAACTCGGCCGCACGCTTCAACGGCGAGCGGTTGGAGATCTTGGAATAAAGGTCGATCGCTTCCTTCGGCAGCTGCTGCTGTTCGGCAACGCTGGCGAGCTGCAGCAGGATCATGTCGTTGGTGGGGTTCAACGCCCTGGCGAACTGCAGGTAAACGCGGACGAAGTCCTCGCCACCAGACTGGTTCAGCGCGGATGCGATGTTGTACATCGCCTCGCCCGCACCCTCAGCCGGGTTCTTGACGAGCTTGCGCACTTCCTTGCCGTCGCGCACATCGTTGCGCAGCGACAGGATCGGCAAGCGGCCGCTGATGAAGGTGTCGGCATTGTCCAGCACCTTGAGCGCGGCATCCTTCTCACCCTTGCGGGCGAGGAAACCGGCATAGGCTTCGGCTGCGCGCAGATAGGTGTCGGGTGCTGCACCGCCGGCATCCTGGTTGGCAAGCGTCGCTTCAAAGGTTTTGCGCGCTTCATCATCCATCTTTGCCGCTTCGGCGATCAAAGCGCGGTGATAGCTGACGAACAGGCCAAACCACGGCGGACCATCAAGACGGTCCAGTGTGTCGAGCGCTGCCTTTGGCGCATCGGTGCCGAGCTTGGCCCAGGCGGACAGGAGGCCGGTGACCAGCTGGTCGAGGTCGGACTCGTTGTTGCCGGCGAACAGCGTGTCGGCCTGCTTGTAATCACGCTTTCGCATAGCATCGATGCCGAGCGCGATCGTGCTGAAGCGGGACACGCCGCGCACCAGCTTGAGCTTTTCGGCGTATTTCAGCGCCTGGTCGAAATCTCCCTGCGCGATCAAGCCGAGAAACAGGCTCTTCTCGACATCCTGATTGTTGGGATCAAGCACCAGCGCGCGCTTGTAATAGATCGTGGCGCTGGTGAAATCCTTGTCGATTTCAGCGGTACGGGCGGCGAGAAACGCACCGGAAAAAGAGCTGATCGTCAGCGGATCGACGCGCTTGGCGCTTTCGGCCGGCGTTTCCTTCGCGAAAACCGGCTGGATTGCGGTGGACAATCCGGCCGCCAGAATCAGCGCCGTCACCGCGCCCTTTGCCATCTGCCGCATCGTAAAACCCTTTCCGGGCGCAAGGCCCGCTCCCGTTCTTCGAACCGGCATGCCGCCTGATCGTGAAATCAGCGAACCAGTTGTCGCGCAAGCATGGCCTTTTTGCGGTCGGCGATCAACGCGCGATGCACGTTGGCGCCAGCTGAATCAAACCACGCGGCTGATGCAGAAATCGATGACGTCGAGCAGCGCCGTCTTGTGGCGCGAGTTCGGCATCGGTGCCAGCGCGTCGCGGGCAATGCCGCCGAAATGACGCGCGCGTCCAATCGTATCGGCGATGGCATTGTGCTTCTTCATGAGGCCCAGCGCCTTTTCCAGGCCGGCATCGTCGGCATTGCCGCCCTCGATCGCCTGCCGCCAAAAAGCGCGCTCGTCCGCGGTGCCGCGGCGGTAGCTCAGGATCACCGGCAGCGTGACCTTGCCTTCGCGGAAATCGTCGCCGACATTCTTGCCGAGATCCTTGGTGGAGCCGCCGTAATCCAGCGCATCATCCACCAGCTGGAACGCATAGCCGAGATTGGTGCCGTAGGAGCGAAGCGCCGTGCGGTCGTTGCGCGAGGCCTTGGCGATCACCGGACCAACTTCGGCCGCAGCCGAAAACAGCGCGGCAGTCTTGGCCTTGATGACTTCGAGATATTCGTCCTCGGTGGTTTCGAGGTTCTTTGCCACCGACAGCTGCAGCACCTCGCCTTCGGCGATCACGGCGGCAGCGTTGGCGAGAATATCGAGCGCTTCGAGCGAGCCGACATCCACCATGGTGCGGAAGGCCTGGCCGAGAAGAAAATCGCCGACCAGAACGCTAGCCTGATTACCCCAGATCATGCGCGCCGTTTTCTTGCCGCGCCGCATGCCGCTTTCGTCCACGACATCATCATGCAGAAGCGTCGCCGTGTGCATGAACTCGACGCTCATCGCGAGCTTCACATGGCCGTCGCCCTCGTAGCCGAACAGCTTGGCCGCAGCCAGGGTCAGCATCGGCCGCAACCGCTTGCCGCCCGATGAAATCAGGTGATTGGCGACTTCCGGGATCATCGTCACATCGGAGCCGGCCTTGGACAGGATCAGCTCGTTAACGGCCTTCATGTCGCCTGCGGTCAATTCGACCAGCGCGGCGATGGAAGCTTCCGGCTTCTTGCCGTCTTCGAGGTTGACTACGACACCCACAAACAAACTCCCGGACGCGACTTCCCTTGGTTGCGCGCGTTTTACGTTGGCTCCTCCGTGGGGAGCAAGAGGGCAAATAGCGCGCAGGGGCGCAAGTGACAGGTGTATCGCCTAGCCCGTCCTTGCACGTGGCGGTTTACATCCATCCTTAGACCTGCCAGCAAAGGTGCATGATCGAGCTCCTGCGCACCAACGACCTTGTGGTCATCTCCTTTGTCGAATCGCTGATGCGCGATGCGGGCATCACCTGCTTCGTGGCCGACCAGAATATGAGCATCATGGAAGGCTCGCTCGGCGTGTTGGCGCGCCGCGTCATGGTGGATGCCGAAGAGGCCGATGCCGCGCGCAAGCTGCTGGCCGATGCCGGCATCGAGGCCG
>NZ_DAMBUH010000184.1:0-3902 GCF_032053605.1 Tianweitania sp. | reverse complement strand
CTGCACCGTTGCCGCCACCACCGCTTGCACTACCACTGCCTGCACTGCCAGTCATGCCATTGCCGCCATTGGCACCGGCCGTACCACCGACACCGCCATTGGCCAGGCTGCCTGCCAGCCCACCGGCCCCGATGCCGCCCAGCGCAATACCGCCGAGCGCATTGCCGCCAGCAGCGCCTGTACCACCCAAGGCCTTGGCGAAGCTGCCACCAGAACCGCCTGCACCACCACCGCTGATGCCGTCACCCGCATAGGCTTCGCCGCCTTCGGCGGTGAAATCCTGGGTGAACGTGCCGTTGTTGATCGCGTTGGCGGTAAGCGTATCGTTGTCGTTGATGTTGGCGACCTGATTGATCAGGGTGCCGACGGAATAATCACCGTCCATCCCGTTCAACGCATTGTCGAAGGTGGTGTTGAACACTGAGTCGATCGAGGCATTGCCGTCGAGGTCGAGGTCGATCGAGTCGTTGTCCGATGGCTCCCAGCCTTCCATGTTGAGGCCGACACCAACACCGACGTTCACATGGGTGTCAGTGGTCGTCGAAGTGTGGTTTTCGTTGGTGTTGAGGTTACCGTTTGCATTCAGGCTACCATTGGCATTCAGATTGCCATTGCCGTTGCCGTTAAGATTGCCGTTGCCATTCTCATTACCGTTGTAGGACTCGCTGTACTGAGACTGACCCTGGCCTTGGCCCTGGTTCTCGTATTGACCCTGACCCTGGTGTTCATGCTGGCTCTGATCCTGGTCCTGATCCTGGCTGGAAGGATCGAAATTCCAAGGAAAGCTCTGCGTCTTAGCGTTCATCTTCAAAATCCTAAAAGAGGCCGCGGACCCGGAACGCCATTCATCTCATAGGGCGCTTTGCGGGGTTAAGCGGCGTGTTCATTTTCGCTGCTGCTTCAATCTCCGGACACACTCGATCGAGGGGACGAACGACCGCAGACCCGGCATGCGTTGCTTGATGAGATCCTCCTCAAAGGAGAGCGCGTGTCAGCGAGCGCTCGCCCATTGGGACAAGCCGCAACCTGAGGTTCTTTGGATGGGTCCGGCACTCTCCAAACCGGAACGAGATCACACTGCCTGCCCTTTATTGAAGTAAAAATACCTCAATTGGAGCTAGATCGACAGTAAGACGCAAGGCTACTTTGTTAGCTCAGCATAATATTCAAAATTAAGCCGGCGACACATGGTCTCTCAAGCTTACGACAGGTTCGCTGACCATTATTGCATGTGCGCACAACACGGAACGCTGCAGCTTTGAACAAGCAATTTAGCATCAACTTATGGAAATCGCTGGTGTTTTGGGCGCCTAGCACAACGAGTGCTGCCGAGCCACAAAAACTAAATCGTTCCGGCTATATCCAGGTTACAAGAAGAGAGATACATTTATTCCAGACTATCAAAGTTAAACGATTATTAAACATTGTTGGAACGCCCGCAGAAGGAATTGCCTAAGGAGTAGGGGAACGCAGTATCGCGTATTGGGGGAGTGCCTATGTCTGAAGTAATGCAATCCTACGCTAAAGCCGAGCGAGACGGGTTCGGCCGGCCTGTCCGGAAGCGCGACACCTTCCTGTTTGTCACGGCAAAGCCTGTCCTGTCGGAATGTCTGATCCAGGCCATCGAAACGGAATTTGTCGATGTGGCAGCAGTCCAGGTGCCGGATCTGGCTGCAGCCTGCGAGGGATCCAAGGGGAACGTTTCACTGATCTTCGTCGATCTTGCTTTGTTCGAACAGCTCGAAAACTGGGTCCCCGAGCTGATGAACGCGCATCCGAGCGCGCTGATCGCAATGGTACAGACCGACGCCCGTCGCTCCGTACCGATCGACGAGATCCTCCGATCCAACGTTGTTTGCGGCGTGTTGCCGATGCACCTGAAGCTCGATATCTGGCTCTCGGTGATCCGGCTGCTGCTGATCGGCGGCGAGTATATCCCGACCGCCATGTTCCGTCCGCTCGCCTCTGAAAAGATCGTCGCGCAGCAGCCAGCCAAGGCTCCCGCTCCGCCTGGGCATTTCGATCCGCGCGAGTTGAGCGGCCTGACGGAGCGCGAATTGCAGATCCTGGAACTCGTCGCGCGGGGTTTGCAGAACAAGGTGATCGCGGCCAGCCTGCAGTTGTCCGAACACACGGTGAAGATCCACCTGCACAACATCATCACCAAGCTCGGCACATCGAACCGCACACAGGCCGCGGCCATCTTCCACCGCAGCCGTGGAGGAGAAGCCGACGGAGCCTCCGCCCTCACCCTCCTGCCCGGACGGTGACGTCGTGTTGTTCAAGGATGTTCTCCAGCTCGTCGGCCACCTGAACTACACGTGGACCAACACGGAAAGCCTCCTGATCTACCTGATCGCCGGCCTTGCAAAAACCGACAAGGAAACCGCGATCATCATCTTCCTGACCCTGAACACCACGAAAGCCCGCATCGAGCTCGTGGAACGTCTAGCGAAGATGTCGAAAACCACATCGGAAGACCGTAAAGCCGTGCTCGAACTGACGAGCCGGTTGAGCCGTCAGGCGCGGCTGCGCAACAAATACACGCATTGCATCTATTCGTTCGACCAGACCGGCACGCGGGCCAGCACGCAATTGATGCGCGTGGTGGAAAGCAAGGATGCTGTGCGCTACGGCAAGGTCGAGGCGCTGGACGATCCCGAAATGATGCGCATTTCAGCCTCGATCGCGGCGATCCAGGGCATCAACAAGGACATCTGGACGCTGGTGGAAGCCAAGAACTTTCCGCATTGAAGCGTTCTGTCCGCCGGTAAAACGGCTAGCTGTCGATGCGTGTCCATTCGGAACCGCCGCCGGCGTTGGGCTTCTGGCGCGCGAAATATTTGTAGGGCGTGCGTGACCAAGGCTTGATGGCATCCGTCATGTTGTCGAGCACCAGATCGCCCTTCGACGTGCGAACGGTGAGAACGGCATGACCGGCACCATTCAGAGTGCCGACCGTGAGAAGCAAAGTCGAAGCGGGCCATCCGCGCTTCAGAAGCTCGGCCTTCTTCATGATCGCGAGATCCTCGCAATCACCGCCGGCATCCGCGGTCGGCATGCCCCATTGGTCGCCGCTGAGACCCGGTTTGTCATCGCGCTGCTTGAAGCCGCGATTGACGGATGTGTTGACGGCCTTCAACTCGGCCATGCGCGCGGGCGTCATGGTCATGGCATCGGACGCGCCATTGGTTGAACACAAGCGCGGCTGCTCGTCACAGAAGGGGTAGAAGCCAGGAGGTGCAAAGGCGAAGCCGAGCGGCTTCATTGTCGAGGGTGCACCAATACTACTCGTGGTTTCCGAACAAGCGGCACAACCCAGGAGCACGGCAAGAACGATCACGCAGCGAATCATGACTATCTCCGGCGTCAATCGCATAGGCTAAAATGCGCCGGTGAGGCAAATATAAAGAATCCCGCTTGCGGACAGATCAGGATTACACTAGCGTTTACAGATTGTTACCAATGACGGTGACATCCATCATACGCCAAAGAGGGGACGGGCGCATCTTTCCTTAGGAGGAAGAGCATGTACTCGTTCGCAAAAAACGCGGGCAGCCTTGGTGCTGCCCTGCTGATCTCAACGGCTTCTCTCGTCTTTTCAAGCTCCACGGCGATCTCGCAATCGGCAAGGCAGAACGTGACGGCCAATCAATGCCGCACGCTGACACGCAACAATCTCGCGCTGTGCTGCGCCGCCCTCAATCGCAGCACCATCCTGTCGCGCGGACAGTTGGCGCAATGCCCGCCACTGACGACATCCCTCGTCTCGCAAGCCCTTCGCGACTCCCAACGCAGCGATGATAACGGCGGGGGCCGTGGCAATAACGGCAACAATGGCAACAATGGCGGATCCGGAAATTCGGGCGGCCCTGGCAACTCGAATGGCCCCGGCGGCTCCA
>NZ_DAMBUH010000183.1:0-3906 GCF_032053605.1 Tianweitania sp. | reverse complement strand
GGACAGGGACACGGTGTCGTCATCGACGATGCCGAGCGTGCCGACGCCAGCGGCCGCGAGATATTGCAGCACCGGCGCACCGAGACCGCCGGCCCCGATCATCAGCACGCGGGCGCGCTTGAGCTTCTGCTGGCCCGCGCCGCCGACTTCCGGCAGTACGAGGTGGCGGGCATAGCGTTCGACTTCGAGGGGCGAGAGCGGCTGGGAGGCTTGCGTGTCCATGGCAGCACCATAGGCTTCCGCAAAGGGGCTGTCAGCCGGGATCGGCGGTGACCGTGCCGTCCTGGACATGCAGGAACTGGGCGCGGCTTTCCAGGCTGGCAAACAGTGCGCGCTCGGTGCCGGTCATGAAGGTCTGGCAGCCGATCTCTTCCAGTATGGAAAAAAGCGCGGCGCGGCGGTTCTCGTCGAGATGAGCGGCGATTTCGTCCAGCAGCAGGATCGGCACGAGACCGGTGATCGCGCCGGTCAGCCGCGCATGGGACAGGATCAGGCCGATCAGCAGCGCCTTCTGTTCGCCCGTGGAGCAAAGGGCGGCGGGCATCGCCTTTTCGCGATATTCCACGACGAAGTCGGCGCGATGCGGGCCATCCAGCGTACGGCCGGATGCACGGTCGCGATACCGATTGTCGCGCAGGGCCTGGCGAAAGCTTTCCTCGATGTCGACGGCGGCACGGCCCGCAACCTGATCTTCCACGAAGCCGGTGAGCGCGATGCCCGCGCGGGGGAAGGGCGCGCCATCAGGCATGGTTTCGATCAGGCCGGTGAGGAGCCGCACCAGTTCGACGCGGGCGACGGCGATCGCCGTGCCGGTTTCCGCCATCTGCGTTTCGATTGCATCCAGCCAGGCGGTGTCGCGGCTGTCTTCGGCAAGCAGACGGTTGCGGCCGCGCATGGCTTTTTCATAATCGAGCGTGCGGCGGCCATGCTGCGGATCGATGGCCAGCACCAGACGATCCACGAAACGGCGGCGATCGGCGGCAGGACCGGTGAAAAGCGTGTCCATCGACGGCGTCAGCCAGATGACGCGCAGCCATTCCAGGAGATCGTCGGCGCTGCGGGCGGGTGCGCCGTTGATGCGCACGCGCCGGGAAGCGTCACCTTCATTGTCGGAACCGGTGCCCGTGCCGATGCTGGCATCGCCTTCCGGTCCGCTGACTTCGGCAAAGATAGAAAAGCCATCGGCCGCACCGGCGCGGGGCACGTCGCTGTAGCTTGCGCGGCGCAAACCGCGACCCGGCGACAGGAAGGAGATGGCCTCCAGAAGATTGGTCTTGCCGGCGCCATTGGCGCCAAACAGCACGACGGCGCCGGGCTCGAACCGCGTGACGAGCTGCGCATAGTTCCGGAACTGCGTGAGCTGGAACTTACCGATCGTGCTGGGTTCGGCCATTAAGAAGGGATGCGCTACACGCGCATCGGCATCAGGACATACAGCGTGTCGTCGTCGGATGCGTCGTGGATCAGCGTCGGCGAACCTGCATCGGCCAGCATGAAGCGGGCATCGCCGCCCGACAGCTGGGCTGCGACATCGAGCAGGTAGCGCGCGTTGAAGCCGATCTCGATCGGATCGGAGTCATAGTCGGCGGCGAGCTCTTCCGTCGCGCTGCCCGAATCCGGATTGTTGACGGCAAGCGTGACCTGGCCCGATGCGATCGACAGCTTCACGGCGCGGCCGCGCTCCGAGGAGATGGTGGACACGCGATCCACGGCGGATGCGAAGCTCTGGCGGTCGATGATGAGCTTGCGGTCGTTGCCGGTCGGGATGACGCGCTGGTAATCCGGGAAGGTGCCGTCGATCAGCTTGGAGGTCAGCACCACAGGGCCGATCGTGAAGCGGATCTTGGTGTCGGACAGTTCAACCGTAACGGTGGTTTCCGGATCGTCGAGCAGCTTCTGCAACTCGCTGACCGTTTTGCGCGGCACGATGATGCCGGGCATCCCTTCCGAGCCGGAGGGGGCGGCGGTTTCCGAGCGGGCCAGGCGGTGGCCGTCGGTGGCGACCGCGCGCAGCTTCAGGTCCTGATCGCCATGCGTGTGGAGGAAGATGCCGTTGAGGTAATAGCGAGTTTCTTCCGTCGAGATCGCGAACTGGGTCTTGTCGATCAGGCCCTTGATGGCCGGTGCTTCGACGCGGAAGATGTGGGTGAAGGTGCCGGCCGATAGCTGCGGGAAATCCGACTGCGGCAGGCACTGCAAGCGAAATGACGAGCGGCCGGCCATGACGGTCATGGCGTTGCCGTCTTCATCGAGCTTCAGCATCACTTCCGAACCATCGGGCAGCTTGCGCACGATGTCATAAAGGAGATGGGCGGGCACGGTGGTGGAGCCGGCGCGCTCGACCATGGCCGGGATCGTTTCGGTCACTTCGAGGTCGAGATCCGTCGCCTTCAGCGACAGGTTTGCGCCCTCGGCTGCCAGAAGCACGTTCGACAGGATCGGGATCGTGTTGCGGCGCTCAACGACACGATGAACATGGTTGAGCGACTTCAAAAGGTTCGAGCGTTCAAGAACTACACGCATGACAACCGGTCCCGAATGAAATCAGCGGGACAGGCGTCAAGGAGGATACCCGGCATGTCCCGTCGGCAGTGTGTGGAATCCCCGCCGAAGTCGCGGCAGACTGACAACAAATCTGCCGCGAAAGCAAGCTTTTCAGGCCGGTGAAAGCCTGTCGATCAACAGGGCTTTGCCTGATGCAGGGGCTAGCGCTTATTGCGCCTCGTTGATGAGGCGGCGCAGGAATTCGAGTTCCTGGGCGAGCTTGGTGTCGGAACCCGACAGATCCTCGATCTTGCGCACGGCATGCAGAACCGTGGTGTGATCGCGGCCACCGAAGCGACGGCCGATTTCCGGCAAGGAGCGCGGGGTGAGCACCTTGGACAGATACATCGCCACCTGGCGCGGCTTCACGATGGTGCGCGTGCGGCGGTTACTCAGAAGCTCGGTCTTCGACACGTTGTAGTGGCGGGCAACGATGCGCTGAATGTCTTCGATGCGCACGCGCTTGGGCTCGCCAGAGCGGAAGATGTGCGCCAGCATCTCGTCGATGCGCTCAACGTCGAGCTGCGGCTCGAAGGAGCGGCGGAACAGGACCTGGTTGAACGCGCCTTCGATCTCGCGGCCGCTGCCGGGGATGGCATGGGCGATGTGGTTCAGGATCTCGTCGGAGATCGTGATCGAGGCATCCTCGGCCTGTGCCAGCGCTAGACGATGACGCAGCATGGACAAACGCATGGAGAAATCCGGTGCCGCCATTTCCAGCGACACGCCGCCGCTGAGGCGCGAACGCACGCGCGGCTCGAGCGATTCCAACTCGGTGGCCGGACGGTCGGCGGCAACGACGACCTGCTTGGCGCTGTCGAGCAGCATGTTGAGGAGGTGGCAGAACTCGTTCTGGATCGACTTGCCCTGCAGGAACTGCATGTCGTCGATGATCAGGAGGTCGATGTCGCGCAGGTGTTCCTTGAGAGCCAGCGCGCTATTGTCGCGGATCGCGGAAGCGAAGCGCCACATGAAATATTCGGCGGTCAGATAAACGACGCGCGAACCCGGCTTGTTGCGGATCGCCTCGTCGGCAATGGCCTGCAGCAGATGGGTCTTGCCGAGGCCAACCGAGGAATGAATAAACAGCGGATTGAAGCGCACGCCGTTGGGCGCGCTTTCGGCAACAGCCTTGGCGGCTGCAAGAGCGACGCGGTTCGACGGACCTTCCACGAAGGTATCGAACGTATAGCGCTGGTCGAGCGGTGAGCCGATGCTCGAACCGCGCGATTCCGTTTCACCCGTTGCCTGGCGCGGCGCGGCCGAACCCACAACCGACAGCATCGGTTTCATTGAAGGCGCCGCAGTGGCGCTGGCAGCCGGCTTGGCGGCGCGGTTGCGCTGCGCAGCCGCTTCGCTTTG
>NZ_DAMBUH010000182.1:0-3955 GCF_032053605.1 Tianweitania sp. | reverse complement strand
GCCGAGCGCGAAAACAAGGCCGGCCGCGATCGCTGCACCGGGGAAGGCCAGCGCTGCCACAACGCCGCTATCGGCCTGGCCGAGAAGCAGCGCGCCGAGCACCACGGAAAAAGCGGCACCGGCACCCACGCCGAGAACACCGGGATCGGCGAGGGGATTGCGCGTCAGCGCCTGCATTACCGTGCCGGCCATCCCCAGTGACGCCCCCGCGATGAGGCCGGCGATCAGGCGCGGAACGCGGATCGAGGCGAGGGTGAGATGCACGGGATTGCTGGGGTCGTAAGCGGTGAGTACGCCCCAGAACTCCGCCGGGCCAACCGTGCGCACGCCCACGCATAGCGTCAGCAACGCCGCTGCGAGTAGAAGCGCAAAAAGGCCGGCACCTGTTTTCAAGGTGCGATGCCTGCCGCAACGGATGACGGCACAGGCGTTTTGGGATCGCCGTCGAGGGCAAGCGCAATGCCGTCTTCGAGTTCGGCGAGCGCGAAGGGCAGGGACAGGATGCTGCCGAAGGAAAGGGCGGCGGCGATCGTTTCGCCGGCAAAGACTTCGCGGCCTTCGCGATGCGCTTTGAGGATCTTACGCATGGGGAGCGCGACGAGATCCGGCACCGAATTGAAGGACGACACCCAAACGAGAAGGTCGGCATCGAGCGCCGACAGGTCTTCGGGCGAAAGCGCGGCGTAGAAGTTGCCTTTGCCGAGCTGGTCGATCTGTGGCACCGGCTGGAAGCCGAGTTCGGCCAGGAACTGCCCGCGGGTGTCGTGCGAGGTAAAGCCGCCGGTTTCGCCGGCGAAATTATAGGCGGCGACGGCTGATTGGCCGGCCCAGTCGGGATGGCGCGCGCGGACATCAGCGAACTTGGCTTCGGTGGTAGCAATCAGCGCATCGGCCTGCGCATCCTTGCCCACGGCGCGCGCGAGTGTGCGCGTCAGCTCGTTCCAGGGTGTGCCGTAAACCGGCTGGTTTGGCGCCTGCATCAGGGTCGGTGCGATCTGCGAAAGTACGGAATATTCCGCCTGCGAAATGCCGGAACCGATGCCGACGATGAGGTCAGGCTGTAGGGACGCGACGGTTTCCATCGACACCTCGCCGGAGATCAGCGTGGGCTGGGCGTCGCCGAGCTTGTCCTTGGCCCAGGGCCACACGCCGAAGGGCTGATCGCCGAACCAGTAGCGGGTGGCGACCGGCACGACATCCAGCGCCAGAAGCGTGTCATGCGAGGTGTAGCCGAGCGACACGACGCGCTTGGCCGGTTCCTTCAGTACGATTTCGCCGAACACATGGGTGAAGCGGATCTCGTCTTGCGCGAAAGCGGGGCGAACAACGGCTGAGGCGGCCATGCCGCCGAGCACAGCGCGGCGCGTGACCTTCAACGGCGGTACGTCTTTCACAATCAACACCCTCGTGCAGCCACCCTTGCCTTCGCCGTGCCGAAGAAGAGTAAAGATGTCAACATTTGCCGCGCGGGGAAGCGGATCGTGGCAGGAGAAATAGCGGTGGCGCGCATCGTCGACTGCTTCCTGAATGATCATCGCAGTTGAAAAACCATGCAGCGGCACTTCGCCACCAGAGTGCCAGATTGACAAATGTCGAGTGATCTTCGAGAATTGTCGAGAGGTTAGCCGCAAGCGTGTTCTGCGGCTGGTATTGGCCGGCGTTTGCTGCATTTGTGGGCGTGGCCAAGGAGGCGAGTTTGGTGTCACTGCTGAAGGTCGAGGGATTGCGCAAATCCTTTGGTGGTGTCCACGCCCTGAAGAACGGCCAGTTCGAACTGGCGGCCGGCTCGGTCCATGCGCTTTGCGGCGGCAACGGTGCCGGCAAGTCCACCTTCCTGTCGATCCTCATGGGCATCCATCACCGCGACGGCGGCAAGATCTGGCGCAATGGCGAGCTTGTTGAATTCTCCAGCCCGGCCGAAGCGCTGGCATCCGGCATCGCCATCATCGAGCAGGAACTGAGCCCGATCCCCTTCATGACGGTGGCCGAGAACATCTATCTCGGCCGCGAACCGCTGAAGCGCTTCGGCGGCATCGATTTCCGCGCCATGAACGCAGCTGCGCAAAAGCTGCTCGACGATCTCGAATTCGATATCCGCGCCGACCAGCAGATGGCGAGCCTGTCGGTTGCCAAGATGCAGCTGGTGGAAATCGCCAAGGCGCTGTCCCATGACGCCGAAGTCATCTTCATGGACGAGCCGACTTCCGCCATCGGCGAACGCGAAGCGCAGCACCTGTTTGCGGCCATCGAAACGCTGAAGGCGCAAGGGCGCGGTATCGTTTACGTGTCGCACCGCCTTTCGGAGATTTTCCAGATCGCGGACGCCTACACCGTGTTCCGCGACGGCGCTTATGTGTCGAGCGGCAATCTCGCCGATGTGGACCGCCCCGCGCTGATCGGCATGATCGTCGGCCGCGAGCTTGGCGAAGAATACATCAAGACCAACGAGCCGACAGCCGAGATCGGCCTCGAGGTTCAGCAACTCCAAAGCCCGGCCAAGATCGCCGACATCTCGTTCCAGGTCCGCAAGGGCGAGATCTTCGGCATCTACGGCCTGATGGGCTCGGGCCGCACTGAAATCTTCGACAGCCTGTTCGGCCTCGATCCCCATTCCACCGGCCGCATCCTGCTGGATGGCACGGCGGTGAAGATCGGCCAGCCGTCGGATGCGATGGCTGAAGGCATCGCGCTCGTCACCGAAGACCGCAAGAAGACCGGCCTCAACCTCACCGACAGTGTGCGCGGGAATATCGGCCTCGCCAGCCTGCCCGAGATGAGCCCGTCCTTCGTGATGCGCCGTCGCGAGGAAGCGGCTGCGGCCAAGGCGATGATCGAGCGCTTCCACATCAAGGCCGCGCGCGACACGATGGCGGTGTCCGGCCTGTCGGGCGGCAATCAGCAGAAGGTGGTGCTCGGCAAGTGGTTTTTGCGCAATCCGCGCGTTCTCTTGCTCGATGAACCGACGCGCGGCGTCGATGTCGGCGCAAAGCGCGAAATCTACCGCATCATCTGCGATTACGCGGCGGCCGGCGGCACGGTTGTGATGATCTCGTCGGAAATTGACGAAGTGCTGGGCATGTCCGACCGCGTCATGGTGATGCGCGGCGGCCGCTCGGCCGGCATTCTGGAACGCACCGAGGCCAACGCGCAATCCCTCGTGCATCTTTCGACCTGACGACTTGCGGTCCACGCGACGCAATGGGGAACTCTTAATGTCCGATGTGAATGGTAAGCCTGCGGAAGGCCTGATGGGATCCGAACGTCGCCGTTTGCTGATCCAGGAATACGGCATCTTCATCGCCTTCCTGATCCTGGTGGTGGTTCTGTCGGTCTCGAATCCGTACTTCCTGACGGCCGGCAACATTTCCAACGTGCTGCTGCAGACCTCGATCAACGGCGTGCTGGCGATTGGCATGACCTTCGTGATCCTGACGCGCGGCATCGACCTGTCCGTCGGCTCGGTTGTGGCACTCGCCGGCATCGTCAGCGCGAGCTTCGCGACGACTTCGGCCACTGCGGCCGTATCCGGCGCGCCCTATCCGGTGTTCGTGCCGATCGCGGTTGGTCTGGCCGTGGGTGTGGCCTGCGGCGGCGTTGTGGGCGCGATCGTGTCGCGCTTTGCCGTTCCCGCCTTCGTGGCGACGCTCGGCATGCTGTCGGCCGCCCGCGGCCTGACGCTGATCTACGGCAATGGCCGCCCGGTGCCCGCACTGGTTCCGGAATTCCGTTGGATCGGCACCGGCAACATCCTCGGCATTCCGCTGCCCGTGGTGATCCTCGCGATCGTCTTCGCCGTATCCTGGTGGGTGCTCACCCGCACGCGCTTCGGCCGCTATATCTATGCCGTCGGCGGCAATCCGCATGCGGCCAAGACCTCCGGCATCAACGTCACGCGCATCCGCTTTTCCGTTTACGTGATCTCGGGCGCATTGGCTGGCTTGGCCGGCATGAACCT
>NZ_DAMBUH010000181.1:3631-3978 GCF_032053605.1 Tianweitania sp. | reverse complement strand
CATCGTGGAGCGCGGGGCGTTCGCGAAGTCGTTGCGCACCCGGGGTGCATCGGGCGTGCGCATGCTGTTTCAGCACGATCCAGCGCAGCCGATCGGGGTGTGGACGGAGCTGCGCGAGGACGAACGCGGGCTGTTCGTGCGCGGGCGGCTGCAAACCGATGTGGCGCGGGGTCGCGAGATCTTGGCGCTGATGAAGGCGGGCGCGCTGGACGGGCTGTCGATCGGCTTTCGGGCGGAGAAAGCGAGAAAAGAAGCGGCGAGCGGCTTTCGGCGCATTCTGGAAGCGGACCTATGGGAAATCTCGGTGGTGACGTTTCCGATGCTGCCGGGGGCGCGCATCTGCCAGG
>NZ_DAMBUH010000181.1:766-3621 GCF_032053605.1 Tianweitania sp. | reverse complement strand
CACAAAGCCTTCCCACGACTCGTGATTTCGAACGCTGGCTCACGCAGGATGCTGGGCTGTCGCGGGCGCAAGCCAAGCTGGTGATCGCCAAGGGCTTCGCCGAACTGAAGCGCGAGCGAGACGCCGCGCATACCCGACCCGATGGTCTGGCGGACACGATCCGCGCGGCCGCAAACCTGTTTCAAGCTTGAGGATTTAACATGCAGACCATGCAGACAACGCGTGCGCCGGAAATCAAGAGCGGCGCGCCGTATGATGTGAAGGGCGCGTTCGACGACTTCATGGGCGCGTTCGAGGCGTTCAAGGACGCCAACGATACCCGCCTCGGCGAACTCGAAACGCGCATGACGGCGGATGTGCTGTCGACCGACAAGGTCGATCGCATCTCCAAGTCGCTCGATGCGCAGCAACGCAAGCTGGACGAGCTGCTTCTGAAGAAGGCGCGGCCGGCACTGGGTCGCAGCGGCGACGTGGGCGCGAGCGAGCACAAGGATGCGTTCGAGGTCTATGTGCGCTCCGGCGACGAGCGCGGCATCCGCTCCGTGGAAGCCAAGGCGATGAGCATCGGTTCGGGGTCCGATGGCGGTTATCTCGTGCCGGTCGAGACCGAAACGGAGATCGCCAAGCGGCTTGCCGTGCTGTCGCCGATCCGCTCGATTGCTTCGGTGCGGCAGGTGTCGACGGCGGTGCTGAAGAAGCCGTTTGCGCTGACCGGTCCGGCGACGGGCTGGGTGGGCGAAACGGCGGCGCGCACGCAAACGGCAAGCCCGACGCTTGCCGAACTGGAGTTCCCGGCAGCCGAGCTTTACGCCATGCCATCCGCCACGCAGGCGCTGCTGGAAGACAGCGCGGTGGATCTCGACACCTGGCTGTCGGACGAGATCGAGCTGGCCTTTGCTGAACAGGAAGGCACGGCTTTCGTGACCGGCAACGGGATCAACAAGCCGAAGGGTTTCCTGGAATATGACAAGGTCGCGGATGCCAACTGGTCCTGGGGCTCGCTCGGCACGATCGCGACGGGTACGGCCGGTGCCTTTGCTGCGACAAACCCGGCCGACAAGCTTGTTGATCTCATCTATGCGCTGAAGGCGGGTTATCGCGAAAACGCATCGTTCGTGATGAACCGCAAGACGCAGGCGGCCGTGCGCAAGATGAAGGACGGCGACGGCAACTATCTCTGGCAGCCGCCGGCCGGTGTTGGGCAGAAGGCTTCACTGATGGGCTTTCCGGTGGTGGAAGCCGAGGACATGCCTGATATCGCGGCGGACTCCACCGCGATCGCCTTTGGTGACTTCGCGCGCGGCTATCTGATCGTCGACCGCACCGGCGTGCGCGTGCTGCGAGATCCGTATTCCGCCAAGCCGTACATCTTGTTCTACGTGACCAAGCGCGTCGGCGGCGGCGTGCAGGATTTCAGCGCGATCAAGCTGCTGAAGTTCGCGACGGCCTGATAGGCCGAGCCTGAAGAAAAACATGAGCCCCGGCATGATCTGCCGGGGCTTTTTCTTTTCCGCCAGACGCTTGAGGGAATTTCATGACTCTGTTTCGCACCGTCGAGCCGGCGGCCGAGCCTGTGACCGTGGCCGACGTGAAAGCACATCTGCGGCTCGATCATGCGAGCGAGGATGGGCTGATTGCCGATCTGATCAGGGCTGCGCGCGCGGAAGTCGAGCAGGCGACAGGCTGCGCGCTGATCGAGCAAAGTTGGCGGCTGACGCTGGATCGCTGGCCGGCGTCCAACCGCGTGCTGATCCACAAGCATCCTGTGCGTGAGGTGCTTTCGGTGACGATCTATGGCCGCGATGGCGGCGCTGCGATCGTCGATCCGGCGACCCTTCTGCTCGACGCCGATGCCCGGCCGACCCGCCTGCATTTCGATCACGCGCCGCAGCCGGGGCGGGCGATGAACGGGATCGAGGTGGATTTCGTCGCGGGCTTTGGTCCGGCGGGGACGGATGTGCCGGATCTGCTTAAGCGCGCGGTCATTATGCTGGCGAGCCACTGGTTCGAGTTTCGCGCGCTGCTCAGTGCCAAAGATCAACCGGTGTCATACCCCAAAGGCTATGAGCGTCTGATCGCGCCCTATCGTTCGCGGAGGCTCTAGATGGTGAGTTTCATCGAGCCGGGAAGCTTGCGCACGGAACTGGCGTTGGAAGACGTGACGCTTAGCGAGGATGGCGCGGGCGGGCATGTTGAACACTGGGTGGAAGTCGCAACGGTGTTTGCGCGGCTGGAGCCGATGCGGGCGGATGCGCGCTTTGGGGCAGATCAATCGCTGGAAAGCGTGACGCATCGCGTGACGCTGCGGTTCCGCGACCTGGTGAAGAGCGGTATGCGGTTTCGATTGGGCGCGCGGATCTTCGACATCGTGACGGTTCATGATCCTGATGAAACCGGCCGCTATCTCAGTTGTCGAACGCGGGAACAGGGCCGATGAAGGTGAGTTTTGCGCTGACGCTCGATGGCATGGTGCGTGCCTTGCGCACCCGGCTGCATGGTGTGCAGGATGAGGTGCAATGGGGCGGGGCTGACGAGCAGCCAGAGCGTCGCGCGGGTGTCACGCGCGGAGCGGAGATTGGGGAACGGGAGGAGCGTGATGGCGGCCGCATCGGTTGAACTGCAGAAAGCGATCTTCGCCGCGCTGAAGGCTGATGGTACCATCCAGGCCGTCGTAGGCAGCCGAATCCACGACCATGCGCCGGCTCATGTCCGTTTCCCCTACCTGACCTTTGGGCACACCAACTCCTATGATTGGAGCACAGGCACGGAGATCGGCACGGAGCATCTGTTTTCGATCCACGTCTGGTCCAAGGCGACTGGCAAAACCGAAACGCTTGAACTGATGGGGCGTATCG
>NZ_DAMBUH010000181.1:0-756 GCF_032053605.1 Tianweitania sp. | reverse complement strand
TGCACGGCCATCAGCTCGTGAACCTGACGCCGAGCTTTGCGGAATCGCGCTTCGATGAAGACCAGTCCCTGCATCATGGGCTGCTGCGCTTTCGCGCCGTGACCGAACCGGCCGCTTAAGGCCCAAAATCCTCTCACAATCTGGAGACTGCTTATGGTTGCTCAACGGGGCAGGGATTTGCTTGTCAAAATGGAGGCGAACGGCGCCTTCACAACGGTTGCGGGCCTGCGCACCAAGCGGCTCGCCTTCAACAGCGAAACGGTCGACGTGACCGACGCCGACTCTGCCGGACGCTGGCGCGAATTGCTTTCGGCTGCCGGCGTGCAGCGGGCTTCGGTGAGTGGGGCCGGTATCTTCAAGGATGCGGCATCGGACGCGGCGATGCGCGCCGCGTTTTTTTCCGGCGCGATCGGGCGCTGGCAGTTCCTGGTGCCGGATTTCGGCATCGTGGAGGGGCCGTTCCAGATCACGGCGCTGGAATATTCCGGCGCGCATGACGGCGAAGTGACCTTCGACGTGTCGCTGGAATCGGCGGGTGCCGTCGGGTTCGCGGCGCTATGAGCGTGAACCGGCGACGCGGCGAGGTGGCCGCACTTCTGGACGGGCGCGAGTATCGGCTGTGCCTGACGCTGGGCGCGCTGGCCGAGCTGGAGCATGCCTTTGCGGCTGATGATCTCGGCGCGCTGGTGCAGCGCTTTTCCGGTGGAACGCTTTCGGCCGGGGACATGATTGCGGTGATCGGCGCGGGTTTGCGCG
>NZ_DAMBUH010000180.1:1688-3990 GCF_032053605.1 Tianweitania sp. | reverse complement strand
CGATGGCGAAGGATGGCTCAAGCTGCGGATCGAGCACCGGCGAGCGTGGCGTCGGTGCATCCGCAGCCGTGGTTTCGATCAGGGCGGCGGCTCGCGACGGTGCCAGCGGCCTCGGCAGGCGCGGGGCAGACGGAGCCTTGCCGCGCAGGAATGTCGGAAATGCCGGTGCCTGGATCGCGGAGGCTTGTGTGGCTTCCTTCAACAAAACGGGCTGTTTTGTCACCTGGTAATGCAGCACGGAGCCGCGATCGTCCGGCAAGGCGGTTGTCGTCGTTTCCGGCTGATCTTCCAGCCCTTCGCGCACCATGGTGAGCCAGGTCGGGTTGGTTGGGCCGCGCTTGCCATGGTAGCCGCAGACAATGAGCTGATCTTCGGCGCGCGTCATGCCGACATAAAGCAGGCGGCGATATTCGTCCTCGGCCTTGTCCTTCAGTTGCGCTTCGATCGCGGCGGCAACGCTGTTGTTAAGGTCCTTGCCGGCGCGCCACAAAAAGCGCTTGCGACGGGCGCGATCGGGCGTCTCGTAACTCAGCAGGCGCGGCAGATGGCCGGCGATGAAGGGCTCACCGCCGCTGTCGACCAGAAACACGATCGGCGCTTCCAGGCCCTTGGCGGCATGCACCGTCATGATGCGGATTTCGTTGCGGGTCTGGTCCATCTCGCGCTTGATGTCCGGGCCGGACTGATCGAGCAGCGACAGAACACTTTCGAGATCGGGCGGCCCAGCGCGCTCGGCGCCAAGCAGGAAGTTCAGAAACTCATCAAGGATTTCGCCGGCTTCATGACCCAGCCGCGAGATCATCTTTTGCCGGTTACCATCACGCCCGAGAACGGCGGCATAGAACTCGAAGGCCGGACGATAGCCGGCATCGTTACGCCAGGTGGTGAGCTGGTCGAGCACGGATTTCAGGATCAGGTCGTCGCCTGCGGCTCTACGCAGGCTCTGGTAAAGCGACACGCCGTCAGGGCGGCCATGCGAGAGCGCGAACAGCGCAGCCTCGTCCAGACCGAAGATCGGGCTTTTCAGCAAGGCGGCGAGCGACAGGTCGTCTTCCGGCTGCAGCACCACGCGACCGAGCGCGACGAGATCCTGCACCGCGATATGGCCGGGCAGACTCAGTCGATCCGCGCCCGCCACGTCGATACGGCGGTTCTTCAGCGCGCGTGACAGCGCATGGATGAAGCTGTCGCGCTTGCGCACGAGCACCATGACGTCGCCGGGTCGGATCGGACGGCCCTTGCCGGGCAGGATCGTGCTGTTCTTCAGCCAGCCGTCAACACGGCTTGCGATCTGTTCGGCGACCTGCACGGCCGGCGCCGAGGCATGGTCGATGGCGATCGTCCAGTCATCCGGTTCCTCGATGCTGGTTGCTGCGGCGAACGGCCAGGCTTCCACCGAACCGGGCTCATTGCGGATCGCCTTGTGCTCAAAGGCAACGCCATCCTGCGTCAGCCCGCGCCGCCGCTCAGCCGTTGAGAAAACGAGATCGACGGCCGAAAGCACGTCCCAGGTCGAGCGGAAGGAGCGTTGCAGCTTCACCGTCTCGAAGCGCTTTTCGGCCCCTTCGACATGCGTCTTGAACGCGCGCCGGTTGAGGTCGAAGCTTTCCGGCTCCGCGCCCTGGAATGAGTAGATCGACTGCTTTTCGTCACCAACGGCAAAGATGGTGCGTTCGGCCTCCGCCCGCGCCCCTTCGCCGACGAAGAACTCCCCGGATAGCGCCCGGATCACTGCCCATTGCTGCGGGCTCGTATCCTGCGCCTCGTCCACCAGAATGTGGTCGATGCCCTGATCCAGCCGGTAGCGCACCCAGGGGCCAGCGTCGGAGCGGGCGAGCAGCGCGATGGTGCGGCGGATCAGGTCCTCGAAATCGAGAAAGCCGCCGGCATGTTTGAGGCGCGAATAGTTGCCGATCAGGCGGTCGGCGATGGTCAACGCGGCCTGTGTGGCCTTGAGCATTTCCAGAAGCGCGATGCGGTCGCGGCAGGCAACCAGCGCTTCGGCCAGCCGGGTGAACTCTTCGGCAAAGTCAGGGAAGCGCGCGACGACGGCCTTCGACGCAAGATTGCGCAAACCGCGCGGCTCGCCTTTCGCAGTTAGAAACGCGTTGCCAAGAGCAGCCATGCGCTCGGGGACTTGTGCATGGCAAACCGCACGTAAGTCGCCGGCGAATTCAAGCACAGTCTTGCCACCCCCGCACTGCTCCAGCGCGTCGGCAAAGGCAGCATCGAAGTAGGCGTCGGGCCAGATCGCTTCGCTCAGCGTCTCCGGGGTGTCTTCGGCACCAAAACCATGTTCGGC
>NZ_DAMBUH010000180.1:0-1678 GCF_032053605.1 Tianweitania sp. | reverse complement strand
GTCGCCGGCATCCAGATCGGTGATGGCGGCTTGCAGGTCGTCGCGCTTGGCGACGATCTCGTCCAACAGCCGGTCGAGCCCGCTTTCGCCGCCGCGCTGGAGGACGGTCGCGAAGGCATCCGCCAGATCCGGCTCGTTGCGCGTGCCGAGCAGCAGTTCGCGCCGGGCCTGCGCCAGCAGTGCGGTGGCGGCTTGGCCCTCGAGCAGCTCGAAATGGCCGGCGATGTTGGCTTCCAGCGGAAACTGATGCAGCAGCGCTTCGCAGAAGGCGTGGATGGTCTGGATTTTCAGCCCTCCGGGCGTTTCCAGCGCCTGCGCGAACAATCGCCGCGCCCGTTTGACCGTCCCGGCATTCGCGCTGCCTTCGATGGCAGTGATTTCCTTGGCGAGCGCTGCGTCATCCAGCATCGTCCAGCGGCCAAGATCGCGGAAAATGCGGTTCGCCATGTTGGCGGCGGCGGCCTTGGTGTAGGTCAGGCAGAGGATGCGCGAGGGGTCAGTGCCGGACAAAAGCAGCCGCACCACGCGCTGCGACAGCACATGCGTCTTGCCGGAACCGGCATGGGCCGAAACCCAGACCGAAATGCCGGGGTCGGATGCCAGCTTCTGGTCGCGCAGCGTGTCTTCGGGAACGATGAAACGCCCGCTCATTCTTCGCCCCCCTCGCCGCTTTCCGCGCCCGCCGACCATTCCAGCACGCGGGCGAGATGATCGTAATCGCCCGATGTTTCGGTTTCACGGAAGGGCAGCGCGCGGGACAGATAGCCGCTGTTGGGATCGGCATAATGCTTGATCAGCGTTTCCAGTCGCGACCAGGCGTCTTCGGCCAGATCGGCGGCGCTGCGCAGGGAGGCATTCGCGCCCTTGATCTCCAGGATCGACTCCGGCTCCACCGCGCCGTTCGGCTTGAGCCGGATGTAAGCGAGTTCGGCGGGCTCCGCCTTGTCGAGATCAGCAAAGGCGCCGCGTCGCATAAGCGCGGCTTCCAACGCAAGCTGCGGCGACACCAACATATGCGCCTGCCGCTTGGAGGGCGAGGAGCCGGTCTTGTAATCGAGAATATCGGCCATTCCGCCGGGCAGAAGATCGATGCGGTCGGCGCGTCCACCGAGCGTCACGCCGGTACTGCCAACCACCGTCTTGTCCGCCTTCAGCTCGGAATGGCGCGTAGGGCTCTTCGCGGCCTGCTCCTGTTCCCAAGCGATGATGTTGACCGCCATCGCCTCGAAGCGCGGCCACCACACCACGCGCAGATCGTCTGGCAGCGCTGCTTCGTCGAAGGCCGCGCTGCCGATCGCGATCAGTTGCTCCAGCGCATTGGGCGCGTGCGGATCGATCTTGGCTGATGTGAAGCCATGCAAGATGTCGTGGAAGAGATTGCCTCGCTCAGCCACGCTCGGGTCGCGCAGCACTTCATCGAGCGGCTGAAGGCGGAGCACGCGCTTGGCATAGATCGCATAGGGATCGCGGCGCAGCACTTCGATTTCGGTGACGGAAAAATGCTTCGGGCGCGCAGCCAACGGCGGCTTGGGGTTGGGACGGAGCGCGAAGGGCACGTCCTGCCGCTCATCGAGCTTCTGCGCCCATCCGAGCAGGATACGGCCGCGCGTGCGTGCGGTGTCCGCGACCTCCTCGCCGAGAAAGGTCGTCAGCCGCTGCAGCCAGCGCGAGGGCACGG
>NZ_DAMBUH010000179.1:0-4020 GCF_032053605.1 Tianweitania sp. | reverse complement strand
TCGATCGCCCTGACGATGCGGCCGCCGCGCGGCGCAGCCGGCAGGTAGATGGCGGGTGCAACTGGCGCCACGCGCAGAACGGGGCGCACCAGCCGCAACTGATCGAAGGTGATGTCGCCGCGCAGTGCATCCCATGCCGACATCTCCATTTCGATACGCTCGGCCTGCAGCACCGGCTGGCCATCGGCATCCCAGTCGATGAAGCGGACATCATGCAGAACGGCGCGCAGGCTCGGCCACACCTCGATCTCCGGGCGGGAGCCGACTTCGACCCGCATGCCGCTCCAGGCGCCGAGTTCCTGCGCGATCCGATCGCGCACAAGATGATTGGACGCAGCAAACGGCATGGCCAGCACAACCGCGCCCGCAATCACGGCGGCGACAAGCACCGTCCAAAGCGTTTTGCGGAGCGAAGGTTTGGGCATCCTGCCTCTTGGGGAAGTGACATGCCGAGACTGTAGGCATGCTTATGATCTCAGGTGCGGTGTAAAGGAGATTACGGGCTTTTCAAGCAGGCGCTGCGTGAAGTCTTGTTCATGAAGCTGCCAGAAAGAAGGGGCTTGTGGCCTACATCACGCTTCTTGCCGCCATGGAAGCGGCGTTGCATAACAACGCTGCTCATTCAGGGAGGAAGACGAATGGCAGGATCGCAGCCGCTGTGGACGCCGTCGCGCGAGCGTGTCGAGCATCATCCCATGACCCGCTTCATGGCCGAAGCGGCTGCCCGAACCAATCGAGACATGCCTGACTTCGAGACCCTGCACCGCTGGTCGATCGACGAGCCGGAAGGTTTCTGGCGGCTGCTTTGGGATTTCACCGGCGTGGTCGGCGAGCCAGGCGAGCGGGTGCTGGTGGACGGCGACAAGATGCCGGGCGCGCGCTTCTTTCCCGATGCCAGGCTGAACTATGCGGAAAACCTTCTGCGTCACTCGGGCGAAGGGGAGGCGATCTGTTTCCATGGTGAAAACAAGGTCGAACGCCGTTTGAGCTGGGACGAGCTGCATGCGCTGGTGTCGCCGCTGCAGCAGCTGATGGAAGCGCAAGGCGTTAAGACCGGTGACCGCGTTGCGGCCATGATGCCGAACATGCCGGAAACTATCGCCGTGATGCTGGCGGCAAGCTCGATCGGCGCGATCTTCTCCTCCTGCTCGCCTGACTTCGGCGTGCAGGGCGTGCTCGACCGCTTCGGACAGATCGAACCCGTCATCTTCGTGGCGCCGGATGGCTACTGGTACAACGGCAAAAGGAACGACGTCGGCGAAAAGGTCACGGCGATCGCGGCGCAACTGCCGACCGTGCGCAAGGTGCTGATCGTCGATTATCTCGGCGGCGCAAGTGACCTGGCCGAGACCATCGAGAATGCCGAGCCGTTCGAAGCAGCCCTTGTTGAATACGCCGCTAAACCGGTCCGTTTCGAGCGCCTTCCGTTCGCGCAGCCGCTCTACATCCTGTTTTCATCCGGCACGACTGGCATTCCGAAATGCATCGTGCATGGCGCCGGCGGCATCCTGTTGCAGCATCTGAAAGAGCATCAGCTGCATGGCGGCGTTCAGGCCGGCGACCGCTTCTTCCAGTTCACGACCTGCGGCTGGATGATGTGGAACTGGCTGGTGACGGGGCTGGCCACAGGCGCGACGCTGATCCTGTATGATGGCTCGCCTTTCTACCCCGATGAAAAGGCGATGTTCGACCTAGCCGAAAACGAGAAGGCCACGTATTTCGGTACCTCTGCCAAGTTCATCGATGCCGTGCGCAAGGCCGGTCTGCGGCCGATCGAAACGCATGATCTCTCAGCGCTGCGCACCCTGTCCTCCACCGGCTCGCCACTCTCGCCGGAAGGGTTCGACTTCGTTTACGACGGCATCAAGAAGGA
This sequence comes from Tianweitania sp., assembly GCF_032053605.1. Taxonomy (NCBI): domain Bacteria; kingdom Pseudomonadati; phylum Pseudomonadota; class Alphaproteobacteria; order Hyphomicrobiales; family Phyllobacteriaceae; genus Tianweitania; species Tianweitania sp. Next base: position 2,147 of record NZ_DAMBUH010000179.1, on the reverse strand, counting down.
TCTGCATCTCGCATCGGTTTCCGGCGGCACGGATCTCTGCGCCTGCTTCGTGCTCGGCGTGCCGACGGAGCCTGTCTGGTCGGGCGAAATCCAGGGGCCGGGGCTCGGCATGGCCGTGGATGTCTGGGACGATGAGGGCCAGCCGATCCGGAGCCAAAAAGGCGAACTCGTTTGCACCAAACCGTTCCCGTCCATGCCCGTGATGTTCTGGGGCGATGCGGGCGGACGAAAGTATCACGACGCCTATTTCGACCGCTTCCCCAATGTCTGGTGCCACGGCGATTTCGCCGAAATCACCGAGCATCGCGGGCTGATCATCCATGGGCGTTCGGACGCGACGCTGAACCCCGGCGGCGTGCGCATCGGTACGGCGGAAATCTACAACGTCGTCGAGCAGATGCCGGAAGTGCTGGAAGCGCTCTGCATCGGGCAGAACTGGGACAATGATGTGCGCGTCGTCCTGTTCGTGCGCCTGGCGGAAGGCGTGACGCTGGACGCCGAGCTTGAACAGCGCATCAAGGCAAAAATCCGGACGGGCGCCACGCCGCGCCATGTGCCCGCCAGGGTTGTGGAAGTCAGCGACATTCCGCGCACCAAGTCTGGCAAGATCGTGGAGCTTGCGGTGCGCCAGGTTGTGCATGGAGACCCCGTGCGCAACAAGGAAGCGCTCGCCAATCCCGAAGCATTAGACCTGTTCAAGGACCGGACGGAACTGGCGGGATGAGGGTTAACAAGTTCTGATCGCGCTGTTTACCAACTTTGAACAGGTGGTTCCAATCGGTAAACAAAAATGCAACCTGTTAAGGTCTTGTTAAGAGGTATTGGCAAATAGTGTGCGTGACTTGATGGAGCGATCCATTGCCCGAAATTCCTTCGGACATTCAAGCCTCTCTTCGTGACAGCCTCTTCCAATTCCAAGCGCCTTCGGGCGCTTTTTCTTTTTGTGCTAGTCGGCAAGCACGCGTGTGGACGGGAAGGTGACTTCCACCAGCGTGCCGTCGCCCGGCCGCGAATTGATGACGAAGCGTGCGCGGTTGGCTTCCACCATCGCCTTCGTAAGCGGCAGGCCGAGCCCGGTACCGTCGCCGCGAGCCCGCTTCAGGGCGTTAAGCTGCTTGAACGGCTTGAGCGCCTGGTCGATCTCGGCGCTGGACATGCCGACACCCGTGTCGCGGATGCGCAGGATCACCTCGCCGGAGGTTTCATACACCGTCGACACGATAACCTGTCCGCCCGCCTGCGTGTAGCGCACGGCGTTCGACAACAGGTTCAGCGCAATCTGCCGCACGCTGCGCAGATCGGCCACCACGTCCGGCAGGCGGGAGGCAAAGCTTGAGCGGATGATGACGCGCTCGCGATTGGCCTGCGGCTGCATGATCGCCACTGCTTCCGACAGCGCGTCGTTCAGCGACACGGCGACATAAGACAGTTCCTGCTCGCCGGCCTCGATCTTGGAAATATCCAGCAGATCGTTGACGAGGTCGAGCACATGATTGCCGGAGCGGTTGATGTCGCGGAGATAATCGCGATAGCGCTCATTGCCGATCGAGCCAAAGCGCTCTTCCATCATCAGCTCGGAAAAGCCGATGATCGCGTTGAGCGGCGTGCGGATCTCGTGGCTGACGCGGGCCAGGAAATCGCTCTTTTGCGACGACACGCGCTCAGCCTCGGCGCGGGCATGGGTGAGTTCTTCTTCCGCGCGCTTCCATTGCGTGATCTCGCGAACCACGGCGCAGAAGCCGCTGTCGCCGGGCAGTCGTCCGATGGTGATAAAAAGTGGGATGAAGCGGCCTTGCGCCTCGCGTCCAATTACCTCGCGCCCGTCGTTCAGCACGCTCGCCACGCCATTGTCGGTGAGGCCGAGCAGATAATCCTTCACCGCGCGCTGGCTTTCGATCGCAAACAGCGAGGTGAACGGCGTGCCTTCGACGCTGGCGGAATCGAAGCCGAACAGTGCTTCGGCCGGATGGCTGATGCTGCGGATATCAGCCTGACGGTCGATCAGGATGACGCCGTCGGTTGCCGTGTCGACGATGGCGCGCATTTCTTCGAGCAGCGCGCGGGTGCGGGCGAGTTCCTCGACCACGGTCGGATCGGCGACCGGTGCCGGCTCGACCGCGCGTGCGGGTTGGGCGAAGGGCAGATGC
>NZ_DAMBUH010000178.1:0-4049 GCF_032053605.1 Tianweitania sp. | reverse complement strand
ACCAGCGGCTGGAAGGTGAGCGCGCAGCACTCTTGACCCTGCTCGATACGCTCAACCTGCCGTTCTGGCTGCGCGATGCCGGCGGCCGCATGCAGTGGGTGAACCGCGCTTATGCGAAGGCAGTCGACGCCGCTGATCCCGCCACCGCCGTGCGCGAAGGCCGTGAACTGCTCGGCACGCCGGTGCGCTCCGCGATAGCGATGGAAGTCTCACAAGGCCGCGCTTTCCAGCAGACAGTATCCACCGTGATTGGCGGCGACCGCCGCATGGTGGCCGTGACGGATGCCGCAACGCCGCAGGGCTCTGCCGGCATCGCCTGTGATGTCAGCGAAATCGAGGCCATGCGCGCCGAGCATGAGCGCACGGTAAAAAGCCATTCCGATACGCTCGACCAGATCAACACGGCCATCGCCATCTTCGACGCCGACCAGAAGCTGCGCTTCTTCAACCAGGCCTTCCAGCGGCTGTGGGATCTCGATCTCGGTTTCCTGGAAAGCGCGCCCGATCACGCCTTGATGCTCGACCGGCTGCGCTCTGAGCGCAAGCTTGCCGAACAGCCGGAATGGCGGCGCTGGAAGGAAAACGTGCTTTCGGCCTACCGCGCCGTCGAGCCGATCGCCGATCAGTGGTATTTGCCGGATGGCCGCACGCTGCGCGTCGTCGGCAATCCGCAGCCGCGCGGCGGCGCAACCTGGGTGTTCGAAAACCTCACCGAACAGATCGACCTCGAAAGCCGCTACCGCACGGCCGTGCGCGTGCAGGGCGAAACGCTCGATAATCTGGCAGAGGGTGTCGCGGTGTTCGGCCCGGACGGGCGCGTGCGCCTGTCCAATCCCGCCTTTCATCAGCTTTGGGATCTCCCCACCGATCTCGCCGCCCCCGGCACCCATATCGCGGCGCTGCGCGAAGCCGCCGACGCCCGTACCTCCGACAATCCCTGGAACGATTTTGTCGCATCCGTCACCGGCTTCGACGAGGAGCGCCGGGATCGGCAGGGTCAGGTCGAGCTTCTGTCCGGCACCATTCTACGCCATGCGCTGATCCATCTGCCGAATGGTCAGTCGATGATTACCTTCGTGGATGTCACCGACAGCGCCAATATCGAGCGCGCGCTGACCGACAAGAACGAGGCCCTGCTGCGCTCCGAGCAGCTGAAGAACGACTTCGTGCAGCACGTCTCCTATGAGCTGCGCTCGCCACTCACCAATATCATCGGCTTCACCGAACTCCTGACGCAGCCAACCACCGGACCGTTGAACGACAAGCAGCGTGATTACCTCGACCATATCGGGTCGTCGTCCTCGGTGCTGCTCACCATCGTCAACGACATCCTCGACCTCGCCACCGTAGACGCTGGCATGGTCGCGCTCGATATCGCGGAAGTGCCAGTTGCCGAAACGGTGCAGGCTGCGGTGGGATTGGTGGAGGATCGGCTCAAGGAACACGCGATCGCGCTGCGCGCCGACCTCACCCATGCGCCGCGCACGCTTCTGGCCGACGAACACCGCATCAAGCAGATCCTGGTCAACCTCCTCAGCAATGCCGGCAACTTCGCGCCGGAAGGCTCGACCGTGACGCTGGCCTGTGTCGAAGAAGCCGACAGCGTAGTGTTCAGCGTGCATGACGACGGTCCCGGCATGCCGGACGATGTGCTGGACACCGTCTTCCGCCGCTTCGAACCGCGTGCCAATGGCGGCCGCCGTCGTGGCGCTGGCCTTGGCCTTTCCATCGTGAAGAGCTTTGTCGAGCTGCATGGCGGCGTGATCGACATTGAAACCGGCCGTGATCGCGGCACAACCGTGATCTGCCGCTTCCCCAGCCGCCCCGCCCGCATGCGCGAGGCGGCCGAGTGACCTCTGAAAACATCACCTTGCAGGTGGATGGCGAAGCCGCGATGACCAGGCTGGGCGCCGACTTGGCTCTGGCATTGAAGGCCGGCGACGTGCTGGCGCTGTCGGGTGATCTCGGCGCCGGCAAGTCCACGCTGGCACGGGCGCTGATCCGCGCACTGGCCGGCGATGCCGAACTCGATGTGCCCAGCCCGACCTTCACGCTGGTGCAAGAGTATCAGGCCCGTCTGCCAGTTCTCCATGCCGACCTCTATCGCATCGACTCGCCCGACGAGCTCGACGAACTCGGTCTCGACGAAGCGGCCGAACGTGGTGTCGTGCTGGTGGAATGGCCGGAGCGTGCGGAGGGCAATCTGCCCGGCAACCCAGTCGCGGTTGCCATCGAGCCATCCGATAAGGGCCGTCGGATTACGTTCGACGGACCTGCTTCCACGTTGGCGCGCATCCAGCGCTCTCTCGCCATTCGCGATTTTCTCGCGGAAGCAGGGCAAGGGGAAGCCGACCGCATTTTCATGTTCGGTGATGCGTCAACCCGCGCTTACGAAACGATCACGCAGCCCGACATGCCGATCCGCATCCTAATGGACGCGCCGAAGCGCCCGGACGGTCCGCCGATCCGCAACGGAAAACCCTACAGCCAGATCGCCCATCTCGCCGAGAGCGTCACGCCCTTCGTGGCGATCGGTAAAGCCTTGCGGGAGCGTGGCCTGGCCGCGCCGGCGATCCATGCAGAGGATCTCGACCAGGGCCTGCTGCTGATCGAGCATCTCGGCCACGGCAACTTCCTTGAGGATGGCAAACCGGTTGCGGAGCGCTACCACCTTGCCGCCGAGGTGCTCGCCGCCTTCCATGCTCAGCCGTTCCCGGCCACGCTGCCTGTCGGCGGCGGCACCTATGCCGTGCCCACCTATGACCGCGATGCCCTCACGATCGAAACCGAGCTGTTAAGCGACTGGTATCTGCCTTATGTCACCGGCAAGCTGGCGTCGGACACTCTGCGCGCTGCCTATGGCGCTGCCTGGACAGAAGTCTTCGACCAGCTGGAAACGGCTGAAAAGCACCTCGTCATCCGGGATTACCATTCGCCGAACCTGATCTGGCGGCCTGAACAAGACGGCTTGAACCGCATCGGCGTGATCGACTTTCAGGACGCGCTGATCGGGCCGTCGGCCTATGACGTCGCCTCGCTTGCCATGGATGCCCGCGTCGACATCGACCCGGCGCTGGAAGCCTCCACCAAAGCGGCCTACCTCGCCGCGCGAAAGGCTCAAGGCAGTTTCGACGTGGAAGGCTTCGAGCGCGCCTATGCGATCATGGCCGCGCAGCGTAACGCCAAAATCCTCGGCATCTTCGTGCGGTTGAACGAACGCGACGGCAAGCCGGTCTATCTCAAGCACCTGCCGCGCATCCGCAGCTATTTCGCGCGCGCGCTCCAGCATCCCGCGCTTGAACCCGTCCGCCGCTTTGTCGAGGACAACGGCATTCTGGCAGCCGCCGATGCAAGGTGAAGCACCCCGCACGGCGATGGTGCTCGCCGCCGGTCTCGGCAAGCGCATGCGGCCGATCACCGACACGATCCCCAAGCCGTTGGTGCCGGTGGCCGGCAAGACGCTGCTCGATTGGGGGTTGGACGCGCTGCAGGCCGAGGGTGTCGAGCGAGCCGTCGTCAACGTGCATTACCTCGCCGACCAGATCGAGGCGCATGTCGCCGATCGCTTATACCCGCGCATCACGATCTCGGATGAACGCACCGAACTGCTGGATTCCGCGGGCGGCATCATCAAGGCGCTGCCCGAGCTTGGGGATAGACCGTTTTATATCCTCAATGCCGACACGTTTTGGCTGGACCAACAGCCCTCAAGCCTGTCCCGTCTGGCTAGGCTGTGGGACGATGCGCGGATGGATATCCTGCTGATGTTGGCTTCCATGGATGATGTAACCGGCCATTCCGGTTCGACCGATTTTCTTATCGATGAGGAAGGGCAATTGGCGCGCGCCAAAGGCGATCCGGCCGGCCTCGTTTATGCCGGCGCCGGCATCGTCCATCCTCGCATCTTTGCTGGCGCCGAAGTCCGCCCGCATTCGCTCAACACCTATTTCGACCGCGCCATCGCCCAAGGCCGCCTCCACGGCATGGTCATGCGCGGGCGTTGGATCACCGTCGGCACGCCGGACGCGATCGCCCCTGCCGAAGCCACC
>NZ_DAMBUH010000177.1:0-4105 GCF_032053605.1 Tianweitania sp. | reverse complement strand
CCCCTTGCGCTTGGCCGCCATGGCCATGCCCAGCGCCGCAGAAATGCTGGTGCTCGCCAAGCTCGCGCCGACACAAAGCTCCGGCCTGACACAAGCCACCCAGGCGCTGACAAGCGGTGCCGCCGCGGAACGTTTCGGCCGCATGGTTGCGGCACTCGGCGGGCCGAGGGATTTCCTTAGCCGCGCTGACCAGTATCTGCCGAAAGCGCCGGTTATCCGGCCCGTGGAAGCGCAGGAAGCCGGCTTCGTAAGCAGCATCGCCACGCGCGATATCGGACTGGCGGTGATCGAACTCGGTGGCGGCCGCAAGGGGCCAAACGACGCCGTCGATCCCTCCGTCGGCTTCACCGAACTTGCGCCTGTCGGCATGGAGATGCGCCCTGGCGATCCGCTCGGCTTCGTGCATGCGCGGGATGAGGATACGGCTGAGACGGGTGCGGCGTCCCTTCGAGTAGCGTATGCTATCGGGCCAACGCGGCCGAAGCCGGGCAAGGTCATCCTGCGCCGGGTTGGGACTTGACGCTGGGGCTGGTCTCGGAAGATCGGCGGTGCTATATTTCTGGAGTGGTGCCGGGAGCGCTAACTCCCGACACCGCTTCCTAGAATGTTACGAATTGGACCCGGAGGCGCACTGACCAGCCGCTCCGGGTCTTTCGTACTTCCAGGGTGATGATGGGAAGAACCATCGCTCACCTCCAGTTCAGGACAAAGCCGTTGCCTCGGCCGGAGTGGCTCATCCTCCCCGGTACGCCGCTGGCTGGCGCGTCTGCTTCTGCCCTGCCTTCTTCTTAGCTGAGCGTCTGCACGTGCGAAAGCAGATTTTCGCGCTCAGGTTGTGGTGACTTGCTACTGCTCCAGCACCATGCCGTCGCCATCCACGTGCCAGCGGGCGATGCGCTGGAGGAAGCTGGCGCCGATCAAGGTGGAGGACAGCGCCTTGTCTTTCAGCACCATCGCCGGCACGTCGCGGGCAGTGATGCGGCCGATCTGAAGCTCGCGCACAGTCGTTATGGCGGCAGCGGTTGCGCCGTTGGCGGTTTGTACCTGATGGGCAAAATCCGCCGGCTTCAGGGAAACACCGATGCGGCGCGCGGTGGTTTCGTTGATGGCGACGAGGCTGGCGCCGGTGTCGATCATCGCGTCCACCGAGCGGCCATTCAGCTTGAAGCTCGCGACGTAGTGGCCGGCGCGGTTGGCTGGGATCCTCACGCGGCGGCCTTGCAGCGTGTCCGCTGGTTGGCCGTCGTCGGGGATGGCACTTGCCACAAGCGGCGTTTCCCGTTCGCTCGAAATCAACCGTAGAAGAGCCTCAGGATTGGACTCGTAGATCATCGGCACCGCCACTGCGGCGGCGAGCAGAAGACCGATGGGAACATTCAAGCGCTTCATGACGCACCTCTGCGCTCCGTCTGACACGATGGAGCGAAGAATGGCGTTAAGACACGCGGCCGACTTCTTTGAACGGTTAAGCCTAGCTTACTTCGTGCCGTACATGCGGTCGCCGGCGTCGCCGAGGCCGGGCACGATGTAACCCTTTTCGTTCAACTTCTCGTCGATCGAGGCCGTGAAGACCGGCACGTCGGGATGCGCCTTGGTGAAGCGCTCGACGCCTTCGGGTGCTGCCAGCAGGCAAACGAAGCGCAGGTTGGTCGCGCCGCGCTCCTTCAGCTTGTCGATGGCAGCGACGGCCGAGTTGGCGGTGGCGAGCATTGGGTCGACCACGATCACCAGGCGGTTCTCGAGATCGCTCGGCGCCTTGAAGAAATATTCCACCGCCTGCAGCGTATCATGATCGCGATACAGGCCGACATGAGCGACGCGGGCGGCCGGAACGAGGTCGAGCATGCCGTCGAGCAGACCGTTGCCGGCGCGCAAAACCGAAGCGAAGACCAGCTTCTTGCCTTCCAGCGTTGGCGCTTCCATCTCCTGCATCGGCGTTTCGATGGTCTTGGTGGTGAGCTCCAGGTCACGCGTCACTTCGTAGCAGAGCAGCAGCGAGATCTCGCGCAGCAACCGACGGAAGCTCGCCGTCGAGGTTTCCTTGGACCGCATGATGGTGAGCTTGTGCTGGACAAGCGGATGATTGACGACTGTGACGCCCATGAAAAATACTCCGACCGCAAACGCGGCGCGACCTTAACGAGCCACGGCTGTTGGCGAAACCGAAAGCTTCGGCTCAGCCACACATTTCGCGCTTCAGCGGCGCTTCGGCTCCAGCCGCGCCAGCAATTCGGCCTTGGTCTTGCGGTCGACGAACGCTGCTTCGATCGCCGTGCGGGTGATGCCGGTGAGCGCCTTGTCGTCCATCTGGAACTCGGTGCGAGCGATCTCGTATTCGCGGGCCAGCGAGGTGTGGAAGTGCGGCGGGTCATCGGAATTGAGCGTCACCTTGAGGCCCGCGCGCCGTAGTGCCGGCAGCGGATGATTAGCGAAACTGTCGAATACGCCGAGCGCGATGTTCGAGCCCGGACAGCATTCCAGCACAATGCCTTCGGCTGCGATCCGCTTCACCAGATTGGTGTTCTCGATAGCGCGCACCCCGTGGCCGATGCGGCTTGGGCGCAGATGGTCGAGGGCTGCCTGCACGCTTTCCCACCCGCCGAACTCGCCGGCATGAACGGTGATGCCCAGCCCCGCTTCGCGCGCGAAATCGAACGCGCGCACATAATCTTCGATGTCGCCGAAGCGCTCGTCGCCGGCCATGCCGAAGCCGGCCACCAGCGGATGCCTGCACCGCGCCGCAAACCGTGCCGCCGCTTCCACGCTTTGGACGCCGAAATGACGCACGCCGGTAACGATCATGCGGCTTTCGATGCCGGTCTTGGCCTTGGCCCGCTTCATGCCCTCGCCCAGCGCGTCCGTATAAGCTTCGGAGCTCAATCCGGCGCGGCGGGCATGGTCAGGCGAGGTGAAGAACTCGGCATAGATCGCGCCGTCGCGCGCGACGTTCGACAGGTGATGTTCGGCCAGCCTGGCATAATCGTCTTCCGTGCGGAACAGCTCGGCGGCGGCATCATAGGCCTGAAGAAAGCCGGTGAAATCGTCCCACACAAAAACACCGTCGCGGATGAAGGCGGACAGGTCCTTGCCATACTTCTGTGCTTGTTTGAGAACCAGATCAGGAGACGCGGCGCCCTCGATGTGGCAATGCAATTCTGCTTTCGGGACCATTCGCGCTTTCCTGCCGCCACGTTCGGCGCGTCTCTTCATCGCGCTTCCAAAACGTAGCGCTCCGACTGTGGCTCGGCTATGGTCCGGCCGGTTTAAGGGATAAATTTGATGTCAGACCAACGTGCCACCGCCGCCGGCGAGATGAACCAGTCCTATGGCTTCCAGCCTGTCGGAGACGGTGAAAAGCAGGGCCGCGTCAACGAGGTCTTCCACAAGGTGGCGCAGCGTTACGACGTCATGAACGACCTGATGTCGGCCGGTCTGCACCGCGTTTGGAAGAACGCGATGGTGGCAGCGCTGAACCCGCCACGCTCCCGCGCCTTTGCCCATCTCGACGTTGCTGGCGGCACCGGCGACATCGCGTTTCGGGTGATCGAGGCGTCGGACGGCCTTGCGCAATCCACCGTGCTCGACATCAACGGCTCCATGCTGGAAGTCGGCCGCGACCGCGCAGCCAAGCGCAACCTGCTCAACAACTGCACCTTCGTGGAAGCGAACGCGGAAAGCCTGCCGTTTTCCGACCGCTCTTTCGACGCCTATACGGTCGCCTTCGGCATCCGCAACGTGCCGCATATCGATGTCGCCCTGAAGGAAGCCTTCCGCGTGCTGAAACCCGGCGGCCGCTTCCTGTGCCTGGAGTTTTCGGAGGTCGACCTGCCCTTCCTGGAACAGGTCTATGAAGCCTGGTCGTTCAAGGCCATTCCGCCGATCGGCAAGCTGGTGACGGGTGACGGCGAGCCCTATCAGTATCTCGTGGAATCCATCCGCAAGTTCCCCAATCAGGAGAATTTCGCGACCATGATCCGCACGGCCGGCTTCGAGCGCGTTTCTTACCGCAACTATTCCGGCGGCATTGCAGCGCTGCATTCGGGCTGGAAGCTTTGATCGCGAGCATTCGATGAGCACGCCCGCCGCTTATTTCCGGCTCGCTCGA
>NZ_DAMBUH010000176.1:0-4193 GCF_032053605.1 Tianweitania sp. | reverse complement strand
GGGGCGGCGTCGGGATGCGCTGGAAGAAACCGCGCGGCTGGCGGGCGAGGGAAGCGTGACGCTCGTTCATCCCTGCGATGTGTCCGATGACAGCGCGGTCGAGGCGCTGTTTCAGGACATTGAAAGCCGGTTCGGACGACTTGATCTTCTGTTCAACAATGCCGGGATCTTTTCTGCCGGCGGCACGATCGATGAGATCCCGGTCGAGACATGGAATGCGGTGGTTGGGGTTAATCTCACCGGCGCGTTTTTGTGCGCGCGCTCGGCCTTCGCGCTGATGCGGCGGCAGAACCCTCAAGGCGGGCGCATCATCAACAACGGTTCGATTTCGGCCCATGCGCCGCGTCCTGGCTCCGTGCCCTATACCGCTACCAAGCACGCGATGACCGGCCTGACCAAGTCGCTGTCGCTCGACGGCCGGCCGTTCAACATCGCCTGCGGCCAGATCGACATTGGCAATGCCGCCAGCGAGATGACCGACCAGATGGGCAAGGGCATCTTGCAGGCCAACGGCACGCTGGCGCCGGAACCGCTGATGGATGTGGCTCACGTCGCGGATGCCGTGGTGCATATGGCGAGCCTGCCGCTGGAAGCCAATGTGCAGTTCATGACGGTGATGGCCACCAGGATGCCGTTTATCGGGCGCGGCTGAACTGGTCGCTGGCTTCATCAGTCGCAACGCTTGCCATAGCGCTCGCAGCCGTGTTCGGCATTAGTGGTTCGGTCAGCCAATCTCGTGGAGCTTGAAGCATGGCCGACCTCAGCAACTGGACCCTTAAGTCGCGGCCGGAGCGCATCGTGCTTCAGGGCCGCTATGTACGTTTGGAGCCGCTTGATCTCGCCAAACACGGCGATGATCTGTTCGAGGCTTCCCAGGCCACGCATTCCGAAGAACGCTTCCGCTATTTGTTCGAGGAAGCAGCCTCGGATCGCGCAGCCTTCGATGCCTGGGTGGAAAAGAGCGCGAGGAGCGAGGATCCGCTGTTCTTTGCCGTGGTGGATCAAACAACGGGCAAGGCGGTGGGACGGCAAGGCCTGATGCGGATCGACCCGGTCAACGGCGTCGCCGAAATCGGCAACATCTATTGGGGGCCGGCCCTTTCGCGCACGCCGGGTGCCACCGAGGCCATGTATCTCTTCGCAAAGTATGTCTTCGACCTCGGCTATCGCCGCTATGAATGGAAGTGCAACAACAACAACGAACCGTCCAAGCGGGCGGCGGAGCGGTTCGGCTTCACCTTCGAAGGCATCTTTCGCCAGCACATGATCCAGAAGGGAGAGAATCGCGACACAGCCTGGTATTCCATGCTAGACAGCGAGTGGCCGGCCTTGAAGGCTGCGTATGATGCCTGGCTCGATCCCCAGAACTTCGACGCGGCCAGCAAACAGAAGCGCAAGCTCGGCGAGATGCAGCACAAGGCTGTTTGAGCAGAGACGACGACCATGGCGCACGCCCACGATCACCACGGCCATTCGCATGAGGCGCATCCTCACGGCGAAGGGAAACACGATCACGATCATGCGGGGCATGATCACGGGGGCCACGGCCACGGCCACGGTCATCACGGCCATGGTCATCATCATGGTCATGGCGCGCATGTGCATGGCTCCACCGACAAGAAGCGGGTGCTGATCGCGGCACTTCTGACCGGCGGCTTCATGGTTGCCGAAGCGATCGGCGGTCTCGTCACCGGGTCGCTGGCGCTGCTGGCCGATGCCGGCCACATGCTGACCGACTCCATCGCGCTCGCTCTGGCCTGGTATGCTTTCCATCTGGCGGAACGGCCCGCGAATGCCCGCCATACTTACGGTCTGGGTCGCGTGAAAACGCTGGTCGCCTATACCAATGGCATCGCGATCTTCGGCGTCGCGCTCTGGATCATCTATGAGGCGGCTATTCGCTTCATCCAGCCTGCGCCCGTTCTTGCCGGGCCGATGCTCTATGTCGCGGTCGGCGGCCTGGCGGTGAACATCATCGGCTTTTTCGTTCTGCATGGCGGCGATCAGGACAGTTTGAACATGCGCGGCGCGATCGTTCATGTGATCGGCGACCTGCTTGGCTCGGTCGCGGCGATTGTAGCGGCCCTGATCATCATGGCCACCGGTTGGACGCCGATCGACCCCATTCTCTCGGTTCTCGTCGCCGTTCTGATCCTGTCCACGGCTTGGCGCCTGATGCGTGACGCCGCAACCGTGCTGCTCGAAGGCGTGCCCGAAACGCTCGACCGCGACACGGTGATCCGCGACCTCGAAACCAGCATTTCCGGCGTGCGTGAGGTACACCACATGCATGTCTGGTCGATGGATGGATCGCGCAACATGGCAACCCTGCATGCCTGCTTGAAGGAGGATGCCGAACCTTCCAGCGTCGTGCGCGCCGTCAAGAAGCGCTTGGCCGAACGGCACAACATCGCCCATGTGACGGTGGAAACCGAACGCGACACCTGCGCCGACACTGCTGCCCACGCGCACTGATCGCGGTTCGCTTGAAAGGACTGGAAATGATTGCCCCCGAAAATCGCGGCCCCGTGCTGGCCGCGGCTATCTTCCTGCTGGTTTTCGGCGTCGGCGCCTTTCTGCTGCCCAAGATCATGCTGGCAGTCGGCAGCTATTCCACCACGGCGGCCGGCATCATCGCCATCGGCTTCGTTCTGGCGTTTTTCGGGGTGTTCTGGCTGCGCAGCCGCAGGCAATCCGGGCGCTGAACTCCATAGGCCGGGCTGGGGCCACTTGGCTTCCTGATGCATGCCGTGTAGATAATCCATATATGAACCATATATGGATGAAGCGATGGGAATCGTGAACATCGATGATGAGTTGCATGAGCAGCTGCGCCGCATCAGCAAGCTTTCGTGCCGCTCGATCAATGCGCAGGCGGCTTACTGGATCAGAGTCGGTATGCTGTGTGAAACCAATCCTACGCTTCCTTTCACCGAGATCATGGCGCGCGAGCTGAGTTCGGCTGGCGTGACGGCACCAGCGCCGGTGGCTCTCGACGCATGACAAAGCAGCCTCATGAGCTCGCGCTGCTGGCGCAGTCCGGCCGTCTGCTCGCTTCCGTTTTCGCGTTGATCGACCGCACACCGCTTCTCGGCAAGTCGACGCTCGAGATCAACGACATGGTGGAGCAGTTCATCACGCATGATCTCCAAGCACGGCCGGCGAGCAAGGGCCAGTATGATTACGGCTTCGTGCTGAATGCCTCGATCAACGAGGTCGTATGCCACGGCGTGCCTTCCGAAACCGATGTGCTGCTCGACGGCGACATCGTCAACTTCGACATCACCCTGGAAAAGAACGGCTTCATTGCGGATTCCAGCAAGACCTACCTGGTCGGCGAGGTGAACCCGGCCGCCCGGCGGCTGGTGCAAACGACCTATGATGCGATGTGGCAGGGTATCCAGACCGTCCGCCCCGGAGCGCGCCTCGGCGATATCGGCTATGCCATCGAGCGGCACGCCAAGCGCAATGGTTATTCCGTGGTGCACGAGTTTTGCGGCCACGGTATTGGCCGCGAGATGCATGAGGAGCCGCAGATCCTGCATTTCGGCAAGCCGGGAACGGGCATGGCGTTGCGCGAAGGCATGGTGTTCACCATCGAGCCGATGCTCAATCGCGGCCGGCGCAGCGTGCGCACCGAAGCCGATGGCTGGACGGTGAAAACCCGCGACGGCTCATTGTCCGCCCAGTTCGAGCACACGGTTGCGGTCACGGCCTCCGGCGTGTCGGTGCTGACGCTGCGGCCCGACGAACATCATTGAAGGACTGGCTACACTGACAGGCTGGCGCCGAGCAGAACCAGGCCGATCAGCAGCAGCGCCGCCGCGCCCGCGATCTCGATCGTGGTGTGAACGGCTGCCCCGAACGAGCCTTCGCCGGAGACCGATAGCGCGACGTTCTTTGCCGCGACAGCAAGGGTTGCCAGCAGCGACACGGTGATTGCCGTGCCGAGCGCCATGGCGAAAACCGACACGATGCCGCCGAACCACAAGCCGTTCAGCAGCGAGAAGGTCAAGACGATCAACGCGCCGGAGCAGGGGCGCAGGCCGACGGCGATGATCGCGGCCCAGGCAGCGCGCAGATCGAAGCGCTCGCCTTCGAGCTGCGAGGGGTCGACGGCATGCATCTGGCCGCAATCGCGGCAGACCTCCATGCGCTCGGCCGTCGCCTCGCTGGCGCTGAACATCGATCCG
>NZ_DAMBUH010000175.1:4033-4269 GCF_032053605.1 Tianweitania sp. | reverse complement strand
TGAGCAGGAGTTCGACGGTGCCGGTGCCGGTGACGCCGAGCAGGCCGAAGCCGAGGCGGCGGCACAGATTGCGAAAGCGGGCGTCGTGTTCCCTCCCTTTGCCGCGCTTTGACATTTTTGCGGCAAGCCAGACTTCGTCGCAGGCCGAAGCGCGGTCTATCGCCTGCAGCAGCAGGTCCATGTTGAACTGCATCTTGAGTTCGCAGACCACCACCACAGGCGGGTCGCCTTCGCGC
>NZ_DAMBUH010000175.1:0-4023 GCF_032053605.1 Tianweitania sp. | reverse complement strand
GCAGGCCCACCACATCGCAGTGGCCGATCTCGCCTTTAACGCTGTAGCCCAGCCCTTCCAGGAAGCGCTTTACCGGTTTGTAGAGCGTGGTTTCGGTCATCGAATCAAGGGTTTGTTGTCCATCCCCACCTAACCCGGCGGGGAATGGCAGGGGAAGCCAGCAGGGTTCGGATCGTTCGGGCCAAAGCTGCGTTCACGCCGCATGCCCCATCAAACTTTCCATCGCCCCGACGATTTTCCTGCCGCCTTAGAACAGCTCGGCGAACGGTCGCTGCTCGTGTTTCACAACGATGCGGATGGGTTGTCTGCCGGCGCGATCCTGCAGAACGTGATGCTTAAACGGGGACATGGCAGCGCAATTCGCATCATCGGAAAGGGCGAGAACGCCTATTCCGACGATTTCGTAAGGGAGTTGGAGGCGCTTCAGCCCACGGGTCTTATCATCGCCGATCTCGGTGTCTCGAACCGGGTGAAACTGCCTGACATACCCACGATCATCATCGACCATCACGCGCCGACCGGCGTGCCTGATAATGCCACCGTCATCTCCGGTTTCAATGACGATCCCGTGCCGACCACGAGCCTGCTCGCCTATCGATGCGCAAAAGCGGCGGGGGTTGAGGAGGGGCTGCTGTGGCTGGCAGCACTCGGGATCATCGGTGATCTCGCGGAAGATCACGGCTTCGCCGAAATGGCCGAAGCGCGGTCGGCCTACGGCGTCACGGCGCTGCGCAACGCCGCCTCCCTCATCAACGCCCCACGCCGCACCGGATCGGGCGATGCGCGACCGGCTTTCGATCTGCTCATGAAGGCGCAGGGATTGAAGCAGGTTCTGTCGGGCGAGTTCGCGGAAACCGACGCGCTGCTGGCGGCAAAGGCAGAGGTGAAGCAGGCGCTGGATGAGGCCCGCAAGGTCGGGCCGAAATTCTCCGGCAATGTCGCGTTGGTGCAGTTTTCCTCGCCCTGCCAGGTTCACCCGCTCATCGCGCAGCAATGGCGCGGGCGGTTGAAGAACGCGATTATCATTGCCGCCAATACCGGCTACCGGCCAGGCTTTGTGCATTTCGCGGTGCGCTCGTCCAATGACACCGACATCCTTGCCTTCCTTGCCCAACACCGGCCACCCGGCGCGGACGAGCAATATGGCAATGGCCACCGCGCGGCATCCGGCGGTGCGTTGCGGTGGGACGACTGGACCTTCTTTCTCGACACACTCGGCTTCGACGCCTCCGGCGTGCCGCAGCCCGCATCTTCGGAAATGGCATGAACAAACGAATTTCGCGCCTTGGCTTTCCCGTCAAGGTCATGGGCCGCGACGACCTCAAGAGTGGCGACAATCGCCGCTCGACCAACAATCCGCACCTGAAAGTGTCGCTCGAATATATCGACGCGATCCTCGATTATCTCGTGAAGCACGAAATCCGGATGTATCGCATGTCCTCGGACATCGCGCCTTATGCGACGCATCCCGACATGCCGCAATTCCACGGCATGGTGGCCGAGAGCGATGCGGAGTTGCGCGCGCTGGGTGCGAAGTCGAAGGAACTCGACATCCGCCTGTCCTTCCACCCCTCGCAATTCGTAGTGCTGAACAGCCCCGACCCCGAGCTTATTAAGAAGAGCATCTGGGATCTCACCAGCCAGGCCGACATGCTGGACCGGATGGAACTCGGGCCGGAAGCGGTGATGGTGATCCATGTCGGCGGCACTTACGGCGATATTCCCGCCGCTCGCCAGCGCTGGGTAGACACCTGGGCCACCCTGCCGGAACCGGTGCGACGCCGGCTGGTGCTGGAGCATGACGATCTCCGCTTTTCGGCGGCTGACGTGCTGTGGATCCACGAGCATACCGGTGTCAGGCTGATCTTCGACCACCAGCATTTCTGGTGCCTCAACCCTGAACGCGCCGACATGCGCCAGACGCTGGAAGCCATCCTGAAGACGTGGCCGGAAGGGCAGCAGCCCAAACTACATTTCTCCTCGCCGCGCACCGAGCTGCGCGAGCAGATCCATGTGGACAAGAAGACCAAGAAGAAGGTGGTGAAGCATGTCGCGCCGGTCTTCACCGGCCATGCCGACTTCTGCAGCCCGTTCGAATTCGCGACCTTCATGCGCATCGCCGAAGGGCTGGATTTCGACGTGATGCTGGAAGCCAAGGCCAAAGACCTCGCTCTGATGCGCCTGCGGCCCGACCTGCTGCGTTATGCGCCGGATGTGGCAGCACGTTTCGGCATCGAGCCGAAGGACGCGCCGGAGCTCGAAACCGAGTCCGACGCAGTGCTGGAAGAGGAACCGGTCGCCGGAGGGGCGTGAGGCTTGGGCGAAAGCCGGCTATGTTGTTACCCCCACCCGAACCTTCGGTTCCACCTCCCCTCAAGGGGGAGGTGGGGCTATGCTGCTGGGTAAACGGCCTGGATGCTTCAACAAGGGTAAGTTCGTCATCCTGGTGCGAAGCCGGAGCGCAAGCGGAGGCGCAGACCCGAGGATCCATGCCTGACCGGCTGTTATCGAACCGGCCGGGGATATTACCTGCCGGGCACTGCTTCGACTGTTCGGGCATGGATCCTCGGGTCAAGCCCGAGGATGACGAAGCGGAGAGGGGGCATGGCCGAATGATGCGCCGGCGTTTCACGACAGACGACCTCCCCTCAAGGGGGAGGGGGCCTAGACCGCCGGCTTGAGGATCAGATGCTCGCTTTGTCGAGCGTCGCGATGTCGTCCTGGCTGAGCTTTAAGCTGGCTGCCTTGGCAAAGCTTTCGACCTGATCGACGCTGGTGGCACTGGCAATCGGTGCCGTGACGCCCGGACGCGCGATGATCCAGGCGAGTGCGACTTCTGCCGGATTCGCATTCTGGCTTGCGCTGACCTGATCGAGCGCATCCAGGATCTTGAGGCCGCGATCATCGAGATATTTGCCGACGCCTTCGCCGCGCTTGCTCTTCTGTAAATCGTCCTTCGAGCGGTACTTGCCCGAAAGGAAGCCGGAGGCGAGGCTGAAATAGGTGACGACGCCGAGCCCTTGGCGCATGCAGAGATCGCGCAGCGGACCATCGAACTTGTCTCGGTCGTAGAGATTGTATTCCGGCTGCAGCACATCGTAGCGGGGCAGGTTCTTGGTTTGCGCGGCCTTCAGCGCGGCGGTAAGCTGCCCCGCATCAAGATTGGATGCGCCGACCGCCTTGATCTTGCCGGCTTGGAGAAGCTTCTGATAGGCGCCCAGCGTTTCCTCATAAGGCGTATCCGGGTCCGGCCAATGCGAGAAATAAAGGTCGATATGGTCGGTCTGCAGCCGCTTCAGCGAGTCTTCGGCAGCTTCCGCGATCCAGCGTTGTGACAGGCCTTTATGGCCGGGCACGCCCATGTCCGACCCGACCTTGGTGAAGAGCACGACTTGATCGCGCTTGGCTGGGTTGGCCTTCAGCCACTTGCCGATGATCGTTTCGGACTCGCCGCCCTTGTTGCCGGGAACCCAGCTCGAATAAACATCGGCCGTGTCGATGGCGTTGAAGCCGTGATCCACGAAGGCGTCGAGCACAGCAAAGCTGGTTTGTTCGTCCGCCGTCCAGCCCAAGACATTGCCGCCGAACACCAGCGGCGCGATCTCCAGCCCGGTTCTGCCGAGCGCACGTTTTTCCATGGATTTTCCTTTCGTGCTGAAATGGCTGGCGCCGCACGGGGAATGCGCGGGCAGCACATTGGAGATAAGGGTAGACGATGGGGGATCAAGCCGCTGTGCAAGTCGGCCAAGTTGCGACCCCCACCCGAACCTTCGGTTCGACCTCCCCTCAAGGGGGAGGTGGGCGCTAGGTCATGCTGCTGGGCTAGCAGGTTGGATGCATCACAGAGTGAAGCTCGTCATCCTCGGGCGGAGCCGGAGCGCAAGCGAAGGCGCAGACCCGAGATCCATGCCTGAACGATTGCCTTTGGGCTGGCGGTAAGATTGCCCCGCCGGGCGCTGCTTCCGCCGTTCAGGCATGGATCCTCGGGTCAAGCCCGAGGATGACGAAGCGGGATGGATAGGA
>NZ_DAMBUH010000174.1:2649-4272 GCF_032053605.1 Tianweitania sp. | reverse complement strand
CGCGATCGGGCGGTTCACGATGTTCCAAAGGTTCGGGCCGATCTTGTTGGCGCCGCCGGAATCATCGGTGTGGCAGGTGGCGCAACGCTTGAACAGCGCTTCGCCGGCAGCCGCGTCGGCGCTCTGCATGCGCACGGCGATCGGCTCTTCGGCCGGTGCCGCATCGTCCGCCTTGGCGCCAGCTTCCGGCTCGGCAGCCGCGATGGCAAAACCAGGTGTCTCCGGCGTCGGTGCCGCGAACAGGGCTTCGGACACAATGCTGATCGAGAACATGATGAACACGGTCCCCAGCAAAGCGCCGATGATCTTGTTCATTTCGAAAGAATCCATGCGGATACCGCTCCCTGCCTCGATCTCCCGGTCGGCGCATTTTGTTGCCCGCGCCGAATCCCCATACTGGCCGCAAAACCAGTAAAATCGGCGGGAAACTAGGTCTTTTGCGGAAGTGTTGCAACACCTATAAGGACCCCGCCCCATGTGGCGATTTGACACTTTCTGGCCCCTTTGAACTGGACTGCGCAGCCTATGTCGACGCTTGTTCTGATCCCCGCCCGCCTGGCCTCCACCCGCCTGCCGGGCAAGCCGCTTTCCGATATTGCCGGCAAGCCGATGATCGTGCGCGTGGCCGAACAAGCCACCGCCGCCCATCTCGGTCGCGTGGTTGTAGCCGTTGATGCGCAGGAGACCTTTGACGCCGTGGTCGCGCACGGCTTCGAAGCGGTGATGACGCGGGTCGGCCATGAATCCGGTTCCGACCGCATCCATGAAGCGCTGACCCTGCTCGACCCCACAGGCACGGTCGACACCATCGTCAACGTGCAGGGCGATCTTCCGACGGTGGAACCGGCAATCATCCGCGCCGCCGTCGATCTTCTCGATGACCCACAGGTCGACATCGGCACGCTGGGCGTAGAAATCACCCGCGAGGAAGAAAAGACCAACAAAAACGTGGTCAAGATCGTCGGCTCGCCGAACGCCGGGAACCGCCTGCGCGCGCTGTATTTTACCCGCGCTACCGCGCCGTGGGGTGAGGGGCCGCTCTACCACCATGTCGGCCTTTACGCTTATCGACGCAAGGCGCTCGAGCGCTTCGTGTCCTTGCCACCCTCCACCCTCGAGCGCCGCGAAAGCCTCGAACAACTGCGTGCTCTGGAAGATGGCATGCGCATCGATGTGGCACTCGTCGATGCCGTCCCGCTCGGCGTCGACACCGCCGAAGATCTCGAACGCGCCCGTGAACTCCTGTCCCGGAATTGATTGATATGACGTCTAAAACCAACCGCATCTCGTTCCAGGGCGAGCCTGGTGCGAACTCCGATACCGCCTGCCGCGACATGTTCCCGGACATGGAGCCGCTGCCGTGCCCGACCTTCGAGGATGCCTTCAACGCCGTTGAATCCGGTGCTGCCGATCTCGCGATGATCCCGATCGAAAACACCATCGCCGGCCGCGTCGCCGACATCCACCACCTCCTGCCGGAATCGCGCCTGCATATCGTCGGCGAATATTTCCTGCCGATCCATTTCCAGCTGATGGTGTTGCCCGGCGTGGCGCGCGAGGAGATCAGAACCGTCCACAGCCACATCCATGCGCTGGGCCAGTGCCGCAAATATATTCGTAGCA
>NZ_DAMBUH010000174.1:0-2639 GCF_032053605.1 Tianweitania sp. | reverse complement strand
ATGGTTGGAAGCCGGTGATTGCCGGCGACACGGCCGGCGCCGCCAAGCTCGTGTCGGAAACGGCCGACCGCACCATGGCAGCCCTGTCGCCGCGGCTCGCCGCCAGCCTCTACGGTCTCGATATCCTGGAAGAGAATGTCGAGGACACCGACACCAACGTCACGCGCTTCGTGGTTCTGTCCAAGGAAGACAAGCGTGCGCCGCGCGTATCTGCCGACGAACGCATGATGACGACCTTCATGTTCCGCGTCCGCAACGTGCCGGCCGCCCTTTACAAGGCGATGGGCGGCTTCGCGACCAACGGCGTCAACATGACCAAACTGGAAAGCTACCAGCTCGGCGAGTTCACAGCGACGCTGTTTTACGCGGATATCGAGGGGCACCCGGACGACCACAACGTGACCTTGGCCCTGGAAGAATTGCAGTTCTTCTCGCGCGAAGTCCGCATTCTCGGCGTTTATCCGGCGAGCCAGTCCCGCGACGAGTGGAAGCTATCCGACTGAGACGCCGGAAACCCTCAATCCTGATCCGCCCAGAAGCGGATCAGGTGGCTGGCGATGGCACCCTGAGGCGGCACAGCCAAGCCCTCGGGATGCGTTCCCGCAATCATGGCGCGCACTTCAGTCCGGCTGAACCAGCGGCAATCTTCGAGCTCCGTCAGATCCGCCTGGATCTCGTCGCTCAACGCCTCTCCGAAGCAGCCGATCATCAGCGAATAGGGAAACGGCCAGGGCTGGCTCGCATGGTAGGCGACGCGCCCGATGCGGATGCCGGATTCTTCCAGCGTTTCGCGCCGCACCGCGTTCTCGATCGTTTCGCCCGGCTCGATGAAGCCGGCCAGCGTGGAAAACATGCCGGGCGCGAAATGCGGGCTGCGGCCGAGCAAACAGCGGTCATCCTTGACGGTGAGCATGATCGCCACCGGATCGGTGCGCGGGAAATGCTCTGCGCCGCAATTCGGGCAGGAGCGCTTGTAGCCGCCAATGCGGCTCTCGGTCTGATGGCCGCAGCTGCCGCAGAAGCGATGCGTGCGGTTCCAGGAAATTAGCGAAGCGGCCTGCGCCAACGCGCCAAGTTCGGCCGCATCGATCAGCCCCTGGCTGTAGATCGAGCGATGATCGATCGCCTTGATGTTCGCGGGCAGCGTTTCAGGATCAAGATCGGTATCCAGCGCCAGCAGCGGGCCTTGCTCGTCGCGTCCAAGCAGGATCGCGTCGGCCGGTTGCTGGCCAAGCGCTTCAGCCTCCTGGCGCATGAAGAAGGGCGCGAACGTCTCGCCGTCCAAGCGCAGCAGCAGCCTGGAGCCCGACAGCAGCATCAGCCGCGTGGTTTCGTCCTGCAAGGCGCGGGAAACGCAATCATCGTCACGCGTTTCGGATTGGCGGTCGAGAACATTGCCGGCAAAGCCGACAAAGGCGCTGGGTTCGCGCTCGGGGCGGTCGAACAGAAAGAAGGTCATTGTTGCTCCGGCCCGGTGGTCAGGCTTCTTTTCAGAGGGCGGCCTGCACCCGTGCCGAGAACTCATGGAGCGCTTCGCGGCGATAGGGCTCGCGCAGACCGTGGCCCCAGACGGGACCGGGCCAGGCGGGATCGCCGGTGTTGCGCGCGATGACATGGACGTGCAGCTGACGCACGATATTGCCCAGCGCGCCGGTGTTGATCTTCTCGCAAGCCGTCAGCTTCTTCAGCCCTTCCGCCACCATGTTGGTCTCGAAGGTCAGCATGGTCTGGTCGAGCGGCGTGAGATCATGCACTTCCGCGATCTTCTGGCGTTGCGGAATGAGAATCAGCCAAGGCCAGCGGCTGTCGTTCATCAGCCGCAGCTCGCACAGGCTCAGCCACATCACGTGCTCGCTATCGGCTTCGAGACGCGCATCGAGCGCAAACCCGGCCGTATGGTGCGGCGTGTCCATGAACAATCCCCGTATACGAAAACCGTGAAAGCAGGAGGCTAGTCGCGCCTTCGAAAGCTCGCAAGTCATGGTGGTGCATGGGGTAAAGATTCATTTTCAGCATCACACATTTGCCACGCCTCCATCGACACTCACCGCTTGCAAATGCTGCGCCGATTGACGATATGAGCCGCGGGAGGTTGGCTGGTGGACGATCCACTCGCCAACCGGGTCAGGTCCGGAAGGAAGCAGCCCTAACGATTCTGGAACGGGTCATTTCGTCAGCCTCCCACCGTCTTGTCCGTTAAGGTCGGGCAAGCCCCCGTTAAGTTCGGGGAAGCATCACCCGCGTTGACGCGGCGTACCGGGCGCAGGACAATCAGCGCGCCTTGAGTCGAACAGCCAGTTTCAAAGGAAGAGCGCGAGCGCATGAGCGAAGCCGGACAAGGGTCGTCGAGCGCCGCGGGCTACCGCGTTCTTGCCCGCAAGTACCGCCCGGCCGATTTCACCACGCTGATCGGCCAGGAGCCGATGGTGCGCACCCTCACCAACGCCTTCGACACCGGCCGCGTCGCCCAGGCCTGGATGCTGACGGGCGTGCGCGGTGTCGGCAAGACCACCACCGCCCGCATTCTCGCCCGCGCGCTGAATTACAAGACGTCTGAGATCGACCGCCCTTCGGTTGCGCTCGAAACCCTCGGCGAGCACTGCCAGGCCATCATGGAAGGCCGCCATGTCGACGTGATC
>NZ_DAMBUH010000173.1:0-4340 GCF_032053605.1 Tianweitania sp. | reverse complement strand
ATGGCCGAGGTGGAGGGGGCGCTGGCGGATGGGGTCGAGGCGGTGTCGATCGTGACACCGAACCATCTGCATTTTCCGGCCGCCAAGGCCTTTCTGGAAGCCGGCATTCATGTGATCTGCGACAAGCCGGTCACGTCGAACCTGGCTGATGCGAAGGCGTTGGCGGAGATCGCAGCCAAATCAGGCAAGCTGTTCGTGCTGACGCACAACTACACCGGTTATCCGCAAATCAGGCAGGCGCGGCAGATGGTGGCCGATGGCTTGCTGGGCGATATCCGCGTTGTGCAGGCGGAATATCCGCAGGACTGGCTGACGGAGAAGGTCGAAGATACCGGAGCCAAGGGTGCGGTATGGCGCACGGATCCGTCGCAGTCTGGTGTCGGCGGTTCCACCGGCGATATCGGCACGCATGCGTTCAATCTCGCGCGCTTCGTGACCGGGCTTGAACTCGACGCGCTGGCGGCCGATCTCGACGCCTTCGTTCCCGGCCGTGCGGTGGATGACAATGCGCACGTCATGCTGCGCTTCAAGGCGCAGAACGGCGTTGCGGCCAAGGGGATGCTTTGGGCGAGCCAAGTCGCGCCGGGTAACGAGAACGGGCTTCGGCTGCGGGTTTACGGCACCAAGGGCGGGATCGAGTGGTTCCAGGCCGATCCGAATTATCTTTGGTACACGCCATTTGGTGAGCCGAAGCGCCTGCTGACGCGTAACGGTGCTGGCGCCCTATCGGCGTCAACGCGGGTCAGCCGTATCCCGGCGGGGCATCCGGAGGGCTATCTGGAAGGGTTCGCGACGATCTATGCGGAGGCGGCGCGAGCGATCAAGGCTGCGCGTCACGGAAGCCAAGTTCCCGCCGAGGTCGTGTTCCCGAACATCTCAGATGGCGTGGAAGGGGTGGCCTTCGTGGAGGCTTGCGTGCGCTCGTCACAGAATGACGGCGCATGGACAAAGCTGGATCTCTAAACTCGCGAAGGCCGGCTCGAACCGGCCTCCTACCGGATCAGTGTCTCGCAGTGATCACGCGTCGAGCTTGATGATGAGCGGCAGGTCGTCATTGGCCGAGTCGCGCATCGAAGCGAGGCTGCGATTGTCGAGAAGGTCGGACATGGCCTGACGCACTTCCAGCATCATGTGACGGACCTGGCACGTCACCTCATCGCAATCATCGCAGCGCTTATACTGCGTGCGGCTGGCGCAGGCGATCGGGGCAAGTGGCCCGTCGAGCACACGGATGACATGCCCGATCTTGATCTCGGTCGCCGGCTTCGCTAGTCGGTAGCCGCCATCCTTGCCTTTGCGGCTCAACAGGAAGCCGGCATTGCGCAGCTCGCCAAGAATGGCTTCCAGAAACTTCTTCGGAATGTTGTTGGCCACCGCGATGTCATTGACGAAAGCGAGTCGGCCGACGGGCATCTGCGCCAGATAAATCAGCGCCTTCAGCCCGTACTTGCCTTTTTTGGTCAGCATGGAATAACTACAAGTTGAGACCGGAGCCGGTCTGCAGAGAATGTCCCGCTTCGTTCCTAGGCAGGGATTGTGTCAGGAACAATTCCTAAGCGATTGGACCAGCATCAATTTTTATGCCTGGGGTAAACAGGTCACACACATTCCGTGATCGCCTATTCCGTGAATGCTCACGATTGCTGCACGCAAGACGATGACGCGATGCCGCGACATCCGGTATGATGGGTCATGAACGAAGCCAAGCCTGCCCAAACCTATGCGCCGCGCTTTGCGGTAGCACCGATGATCGATTGGACCGATCGGCATTGTCGCTTTTTCCATCGGCAGTTGAGCCGGCATGCGCTGCTTTACACCGAGATGGTGGTGGCGGATGCGGTGATCCATGGAGATCGGCAGCGTTTGCTGGGCTTTGATCAGGTTGAGCATCCGCTTAGCCTACAGCTTGGCGGATCGGACCCGCTCAAGCTCGCGGAAGCAGCAAGGATCGGCGAAGGGTTCGGCTATGACGAGATCAACCTGAATGTCGGTTGCCCGTCAGACCGCGTGCAATCCGGCACCTTTGGCGCGTGCCTGATGAAGACGCCGGATGTCGTTGCAGCCTGCGTGGAAGCGATGCGCGAGGCCGTGGACATTCCCGTGACGGTGAAATGCCGGATCGGAGTGGATGATCAGGATCCCGAGCCGGCTTTGGATGCGATCGCCGATCGAGTGTTTGACGTGGGCGCGGATGGGCTTTGGGTGCATGCGCGCAAGGCCTGGCTGCAGGGGCTTTCGCCGAAGGAAAATCGGGAAATCCCGCCGCTGGATTATGACCGGGTGCGGCGCTTGAAGGCGCGACTGCCCGAGCGCTTCATCGGTATTAATGGCGGCATCCACTCGCTGGATGAGGCCGAGCTGCTGCTTGCAGGCACCGATGGCGTGATGCTTGGACGTGCGGCTTACCAGACACCCGGTTTGCTGGCTGAGGTGGACAGCCGCTTTTATGGCGCGCAAGCCAAGGCGGCCGATTACGATGCCCTCTTCGCGGCCATGGCGGACTATTCTGACCGGCATATCGATGCCGGGGGACGGTTGTCTCACGTCGCGCGCCACATGGTCGGGCTGTTCCATGGTTTGCCCGGTGCCCGGCGCTATCGGCAGATCCTGTCGAGCGATGCGACCAAGCCGGATGCGCGGTCGCAGGTTCTTTGGCGCGCGCTCGGTGAGGTCGATCGGTCTGCGGCGATGGCTTCCGTCGCTGCCTAGGGCCGGCGCGGTTTACATCGCTGACGTTCGCCTCTAGCGCTTCGCGGGGGCGGGGCTGGGCGGATCATGGTTTCCATCGAACAGTTGGTGGTTTTCGCAGGTGCCATCGCGCTTGGCGGAGTCGTGTCCGGCTTACTGGCCGGCGTGTTCGGTATCGGCGGCGGGGCGGTCCTGGTGCCGGGGTTCTACCAGGGGCTGGCCATGCTCGATGTCGATGAAGCTGTGCGCATGCATGTGGCGGTCGGCACGTCGCTTGCGATCATCATCCCAACGTCGCTTCGATCCTATCAGGGGCATCTGAAACGTCGCGCGGTGGACAAGGCGCTGTTGAGGAGCTTCCTGATACCGGTTCCGGTCGGCGTGTTGCTGGCCTCGCTGACGGCGGCGTATATTTCGTCTGAAGGCCTGCGCGTGATCTTCATGCTGATCATGGTGGCTGTCGGGTTCAAGCTTTTGTTCAACCGCGACAGCTGGCGCCTTGGCCGCAAGATCCCGACTGGGCCTGCTCGCGCAATGGTCGGGGTCGTGATCGGCTTTTTGTCGACGCTGATGGGGATCGGCGGCGGCATCATGAACAACACTTTCATGACGCTCTACGGCCGCTCCATGCATCAGGCGGTTGCGACGTCGTCAGGCGTCGGCGTGTTGATCGCGATACCCGGCACGATCGGTTACATATGGGCGGGCTGGGGTGATCCGAACCTGCCGCTGGGATCAACCGGTTTCGTGAACTGGATCGCCTGTGCGCTGATCATCCCGATTGCGCTGGTCATGACACCCTATGGCGTGCGGATCGCGCACGCGCTTAAAAAACGGCATCTGGAGATCGTCTTCGGCTTGTTCGCGCTGGCTGTCTCGATCCGCTTCTTCGTCAGCCTGATCTAATAGGTCTTGACCCTAATCTCGCAGCACCATGCGATCGCCGCGCACATCATAGCCCGACAGGGTGCCCATGAAGTTCATGCCGAGCAGGCTTTGGCTCAAGGCGCCGGGTTGGGCGACGAGGATCGGCAGAGGTCCGCGTTCGATGTTGCCGATGGCGATGGTCTGGGCGCGAGCGCGGGCAGCAACCGTGACGCCGTTGGCGGTGGATACCGGGACGGTGAAGTTCAGCGCCTCGACATCGAGGCCGATCGAGCGGGCGTCTTCCACCGTGAGCACGGTCATGCTGGCGCCGGTGTCGACCATGACCTGGACGGGCTTGCCATTGATCGCCGCGCGGGCCTCGAAGTGGCCGCTGCCGGTTTTCTCCACGGTCACCGTGACATTGCCTTCGCTGTCGGTGACGGACAGTGGACTGCCCGGAACCAGTCCGGCAGTGACGCGGCTGGCGATATCCTGCAGCTCGTAGCGGTAGGTGTAGCCTGTCGTCAGCGCGAGCAGGATGAACAGCCAGGCTGCGATGTTGCGGGTGACTTCGCCAAAGGAAGGGCGCGAGGCGACGATGCCAGCGGAGATGACGGTGACCAGCAGGCCGGCGGTCAGGATGTTGGCGAACTGATCATTTTCGAGGCCGAAGGTGCTGCCCGCATCGTGGTTGAAGACAAGCAGGAGCAGGCCGGCGGCGAGGATGGCGGGGACGATCCAGAGAAGTTGCGGCGGCCGGCGCATGCTCAGCTCACGTCCCGTTC
>NZ_DAMBUH010000172.1:0-4346 GCF_032053605.1 Tianweitania sp. | reverse complement strand
GGCGACGGCGCGCTGGCGGTTGCGCCGGAACTCGAAATCCGCGTGCCGGCGCTGTCGATCAAGCCGGTCGATACGGTGGGCGCGGGCGACACGTTCTGCGGTGCATTGGCGGCAGGCCTGCATGCCGGCCTCACCATGGAAGACGCCTTGAAGCGCGCGGCCGTGGCTGGGGCGCTGGCCTGCTTGAAGCCTGGAGCCCAACCGTCCATTCCGACGCAGGCCGAGATCGACGCAGCGTTGCAGTAGGGGATCAGATGCCGGAAGACTCGCTTGCCACGCTGGGCCTTTTGCCGGCGATCACCGATCGGTGGTTCGGGCAGTTGTCCGAGCCACAGCGGCATTATCATACGCTCGAGCACATCACGGCCATGCTGCGCAACGTGCCGGAAGATGCGGCGCATTCACGCGAGTTGATTGCGGCGATCTGGCTGCATGACATCGTGTATGACATGACCGCCGGCGACAACGAGGAGTGTTCGGCGGATCAGGCTGCCTGCGACCTCGCCGGAAGCGATGTGGCGATCAAGGTGGTGCAGCGGCTGATCATGGGCACCAAGCGGCACGAGCCTTCGGAGCACCCGTTGGACGCCTTGATGAGCGATCTCGATCTGCTGATCCTCAGCGAAACGCCAGAGGCGTACCAAACCTATGCCGCGCAGATCCGGCGCGAATACGCGCATGTGCCTGAAGACATCTATCGTGCAGGTCGAGCGCAGGTGCTGAGCCAATTTCTGCAAGCACCGATCTATCAGACTGAGCGCTTTGCTTCGCGGGAGGCTCGGGCACGAGAGAATTTGGCTTCCGAGATCGCCGATCTGCAAAGTGGCTCAGCCTAAATATAGCCGGCTAATTCTTCACAGCTGTGGTTGTTTGTGTGCGCTTATCGGCCGTTCAACTGACCGCTGATTGTCGTCTTGCACCATGCAGCAAATCGTCCGGCTGCGGGCGAAAGGCGAGAGAAGTCGCGGCATACGAGCCAGTATGCTCCATAGGATATGGTCTGGTTGAAGGGACGCACGAGGCGCCCGCCTCTTACATCTTCCGCAACAAACAGAAGATCGCCGAGACCTATCCCGTGTCCGCCGCGGATCGACTCCAGCATGACATCGGAAAAGATCGGCCCGCGCAGATCTCTTGGATCCATAACGCCGACGGCATCGAACCATTGAGACCACGCATCACGATTTTCCTCGTGCAGAAGCGGGTAACCAAGAAGGTCCTCCGGTCGCTCGATTGGACCGCGCATGGCAGAGGGCGCGATCACGGGGGTCATCTGGACGTCGGCGAGATGCTGCGCCTGCGACCGTGGCCATGATCGCCTGGTCAAACTCCAGCGGATGGCAAGCTCTGGCTCATGTTCGCGAAACTGATCCAGGCGCGCATCCGCTTCGACCTGAAGGTCGATATCAGGATCGCTGGCCTGGAAATCGTGCAGATGAGGGATCAACCAACCCGTAGCGAATGAGGGTTCGACGCTGATCCTCAAAGTCTGCACAGGCTTCAACGCTGCCAGCCGTGCCATGCCATCATCCATCTGCTGAAATGCAGGTGTCAGAGCGTTCAGCAGTTGCTCGCCTTCACGCGTCAGTGCCACCGACCGGTGCAGCCTTTCGAACAGGATATGCCCGGTGAGCTGTTCCAGTTCCATGATCTGCCGGCTGATCGCGCCTTGCGTGACGCATAATTCTTGCGCCGCTGCTGTGAAGCTCAACAGGCGTCCTGCCGCTTCAAAGCTGCGCAGCGCCGTCAGGGGAAGTCGCCCACGCCGCATCACATGACCTCAACTCATTCCAGGACGGTTGTAAACTCGTTTGAGCAAAGAGGCTATGCGGATGAACAGTGATGCAAAGGAGAGCGTCATGCTTGCATCACTGAATGAACTCATGGCCGATGTGCTTCGGCTGCTGACCTTCCAACATGATCCCGCGCATAGGCGACCGCGGCGGGACAGCGATCCGGCAGACAAGGCCAAGCGCTGATCAGAGCGGCTGCGGACCTGCGTGGATTTCGATCGGCGTGCCGGTGGGCACCAGGGACCAGATTTCCTCCATCTCCGTGTTGGTGACGGCGATGCAGCCGTCGGTCCAGTCGGTGAGATGGTGCAGCGGGCCGAACAGGCCCAGGCCGTTGGGCAGGCCATGGATCATGATATTGCCGCCCGGGCTGACATTCGCCCGCTGTGCGGCATCACTGTCGGCGGCGTTGGGGTAGGAGATGTGAAGGCTGAGATGGGCAAAGGAACGAGGGTTGCGCCAGTCGATGAGGTAGCGCCCTTCCGGTGTGCGCTCGTCACCTTCCTGTTGCTTGTGGCCGGCATTCCAATTGGCGCCCATGGAAATGCGGTATGTCCGCAGGACCCGGCCATCGCGCAGCAACTGCATCCGCTTGTCTGCCTTGGACACGACGATGAGATCGGCTTGTGACGCGGCATCGGCGAATGGCGGCGGCGTTCCCGATCCGACACGCGCCATGACCTTTGTGTAGCCGAACCCGCCAGTGGCCAGTAAGGCGACCAAAGCGAGGAGCCCGAGAGCAGGCTTTAGCCGCATCATGGCCGGATCTCGTTCCTGTTTGCGATAATGGATTCCGGATCGCAATAAAGCTTGGTGACCTCGGTATCCTTCTTGTCATTGGTGAAGGCGTCGAGGCTGGAATAAACCCGCACCTCCCCATCCCGGATACCATCCGGCTGTCGTTCGTCCTCCGTGATCGTGAAGGAATAAACATAGTCGCCGCGCTTGAAGCCGACTGCCATTGTGAGGTCGGTCGGATGATCGACCTCGGTGTCCTTGGTCGAAAAGTAATAGCCATCGGCTTCGAAATAGAGCTCGGCCGGCTTCGTGCCGGTGACATAGGTGTAATAGCCCTGCTTCTTGCCGGGATGCGCATCCGTGTTCGGGATCAGGCAAAACTCCGCGCGCGCGTCGCGCTGGGGAATGGTGCAGGAAAACAGGATCTGCCACGGCGGGATGCAGTTGGCTGCGGCCGGAGACGACGCGAGCGTCACTGGACTGGCTGCCATGAGCAGCATTGTGACTGTTGACGTCTTCCTCATGTATCCCTCCACCCCGTTATTTCTGGATTGACCTTGCATCGAAGGATGCGCGCGAGGCCTCTATGCCCGACTTGGTTCGGCGGCTCCATTCCACCAGCGCTGCAACCTGGGCGGCGAAGGACTGGCCGATCGGGGACAGTTCATAGGTGACGCTTGGCGGGATGCTGGGCTCGACGTGGCGGAGCACATGGCCATCACGCTCGAGGCGGCGCAGAGTCAGGGTCATCATGCGCTGCGAAATGCCTAGGAGCGCTCGTTCCAGCTCGCGATAGCGGCGCGGGCCGGCGGACAATTCGGCAAGCGTCATCACCGTCCATTGCTCGCCCAGCCGATCGAGGATCATGCGCAAGCCGCAATCCTCATGATCGGCCGATCCGCAAGGCGCGAGGTCAGGAATGCGAACATCCGTGTGCGTGTCGAACAAAACAGTGCCTTCTTATGCGGTGTGCCGAACACCCTTAGTTTAGCTGCGAAGCATACGAAAAAGGAAGTTCCATGATCTTGATTACCGGCGCCTCCGGGCAGCTCGCCTCGATGGTGGCAGAGCGGGCGCGTCAGAACGGGCTCGCTGTTATCAGGGCCAGCCGTTCGCCTGATGCCGATCGGCAGATGGACTTCGACCAACCGGACACGCTGGATTTCAGCGGCGTAGATACCTTGTTGCTGACATCCGCCGGTTATGCCGAAGACGATGTGGTCATGCGCCGCCACGGCGCCGTGCTTGCGGCGGCTTCAGCAGAAGGCGTGAAACACATCATCTATACCAGCCTGAGTAAGGCCAGCCATCACCTCGGCTTCGCACTGGCGCATCGCTGGACCGAGCGGCAGATCATGGCGAGCGGTATGGACTGGACGATCCTGCGCAACGGTCTTTATGCCGAATTGATCGGTGCGCTTGCCGCGCCCGGCCGCGACGGTCGCATCACGTCGCCGTTCGGCAACGGCGGCATTTCGGCGGTGGCGCGGGGTGATCTGGCGGAAGCAGCGGTCGCCGTTCTCAGCGATCCTGCGGCTCATGCGGGACGATGCTACGAGCTGTCCGGCATGAAGGCGTTTTCGGTGCCTGAACTCGCCGCGCGGATCGGTTGCCCATATGAGCCGGCGAGCCTGGAGGCGGAACGGACAAGGCTTGCCGCCTTGCCGCTCCTGCCCTTCCAGGCGCCCATGCTGCTGTCGATCTGCTCAGCTGCGGCCGCCGGCTTTCTTCAAACGGAAGCCAGCGATCTGGAGACCTTGGTTCCCCAGCCACAGGACGCCTTTGCTGTGGCTTTTGCGGCCGCCAACAGTGCCC
>NZ_DAMBUH010000171.1:4147-4388 GCF_032053605.1 Tianweitania sp. | reverse complement strand
GGATGCCGTAGTGAGGCACTACATCGGATCAGTACATGCTGAAACGGAGCTTGAGAAGCGGGAGCAGCACTTTCACGACCTGATCACCCGGTTGCAGACCAGGACGCCCCCCGGTCGCTTGTCCAGTTAGGCTTACACGTCATCGGCAGTGAGGCAAAACACTTCGCTCTACAGGCCAAACCAAGCAGCGCGTGAGGGATCGAAGGGGGCGCGCCAGCGGGCCGGTCTTTCGCTTTAGCGG
>NZ_DAMBUH010000171.1:3146-4040 GCF_032053605.1 Tianweitania sp. | reverse complement strand
CGCATCACGGCGCTCCTCCAGAGCGTCCGGCCGCATTGCCGACCGGCCGGCCGGGATAAACCATGCTCGACAATTTCGCGGCCGCGAAATTATCCGATCAATGCTACGTAAGCGTACTTGACCATCCAGTAGAGCAATAACAGGCTGCTGATCGCAAATAGGGGCCTTGGAATGCCCAGCGCAGGCGCCAGGACGTTCCAGCCGTATGATGCCGTCCTGGACGTTGCGCGAAGAATAACTCTGAGAACGTTCATGCTGATCTCCGGTCTTGCGTCGAGGTGGGGCCGGTACCGCTGATGTTGAGGTCCGTGCGCGCCTGGACGCTACTTGAAATATTTTTGGTCGAAAGCCTTGTCCTTCTCGGCGGCCACGTTCTTTTCGTGGCGGTCCATCGCCAGGTATCCGACGATCGAGACCAGCAAGACGACGATGACCGCAATCAATGATCTACGCATAGCTTCCTCCAACTTCATCCAAGGCACACGGCCGCGAGCACCACCAGCGCGCCCACGATACCACCGATAAGAGCCTGCACAATTGCGAGCGCCCAGCTACCGGATCGGGCTTTTTTTCTCTCCGCTGCCAGCTGCGCCGCGCCTTCGCTAATGATGTTGGCCGCTTTGCCGACTTCGCTAGTGACAGCATCGCGAGCCGCCTTGAATATCTCCGCTTTGGCTTCCGCTACGGCCTTCATTGCTGCCGCGAGCTGGGCTTGATCGACGCGCGTGGCCAGGTCTTTCGATCCCGCCATGATCTGTTCTTGGAGCTTGACGAGCGCACCAATCTTCGCGTCTAGGTCGGCATTGTTACGTTCCCATTGTTCCTGCGCAGTGGCGAGCAAATCTGCAATTACAACTTCGTTCAGTGCGACAAGAGCAAATACCGGATCGGCTC
>NZ_DAMBUH010000171.1:1210-3136 GCF_032053605.1 Tianweitania sp. | reverse complement strand
ATGTCCATTACCATTCGACCTTATCTAACTTGCTGAACACGTCTTTCACGACGGTATTTAGCCGGCTACGCTCCAACATATTGAACTTGTCGCTGGCCATGATCTCGCGCAGGGTTAACCGCTCCTTATTCATGCGGCGAATGTCATCGCCAAACGTGTCGCTCGTTCGTCCCTGGAGAAGAATGACCCCGCGTACGTTGTCGGCGTTCTTTGCGAAGGTATCCGACTCGATAAAGTTTTCAGTTCCGCCCCATGCCGAATTTTCGTTTAGCCACAAGACGAGAGGGCAGGACGTTTGCCGAGCAAGCGAAACGAAACCGGCGGTCGTGTCACGAAGATTGTCGCCACCTCCAATGATTGTGTGAATATAGACCCGCTTGCCCGCGTCTTGAAGCATGTTGATAAAGTCGTTCTCCATGAGATAGGACATCAGAGGCGAAAAAGTATTTGCCCCCGTGTCCACGACTACATTGTTGCGTGAATCAAAGATCTTCAACAGCATTGAGTCGAACATTTTCCGGTCAATGGTCCGGTCCGGCTTCATCACGTTAACCAGTTGGACATTGAGTCCCTTATAGGCACCGAATGACGCGTTTTCTTGGTCAGCGTCAAATCCTTCCAACGTGCTAGGCGCTTTCTCTTCGATGTATTGCGCAAGCAATCCGGCGACAAAAGTCTTGCCGATTCCACCTTTGCCTTGCAAAATAAAATGTACAGTGTTTTCCATAACGCGTGTCCTAATGATTGTTGCCTGTTTTGTCATGTGAGAAGCGCCTTTTATCTGCTTCGTCTCTTTGCTCTTGTGCTAGCCGTCGTAGACGTTCAGCTGGCGATTCCTTCGTGTTCTCTGGTTGCTCGGTTTCGGGCGAGTTTTCGTTCCCGACGTTTTGCATTGTTCCGTTGGTAGCAGGGGATTGTTGTTTATCCTCTGCCATGCTTTCGTCCAGATCGACCAGGTGCCGTTTGATGAACTTGCGTACGTTCTCCCGCGAAACCTGGATGCCATTTTGGGCGAGCCAGTCGCGTACCTGCATGTCGCTGAAACCCTTGTGCTTAAGCTCGCGGATTTGGTCTTTGAAGGCCAACAGCTTCGACCTTTTGTAGTGTGGCTTGACCTCGCGTGCGTACTCATCAACGTCCATGATCTCCTTCAACGCTTGTTCTGTTGGCCCTCGGTAATTATTGGGCTGCAACCTAGTTGCAACCTATATGCAACCTACTTGCAACCATGATAGGCCGATTCTCTAGCCCCCGCAACCCGGATCGCATGTGCTGCAACCTAGTTGCAACCTACCTGCAACCATATCACAGGTGTTGGCCGTTGTGGTCGACCTAGCACAGGCACGATAGATATGTTTACCGAATCCTGTGGATTCGGCTAACATATCCGTGCCAAAGGGGGATACCCCCTTTGAAACCCCGCGTCCTACGGACGTCGGGCGCCAGGACCGGTCGGCGGCCTGGCGGTCACGCTGCAAGGCAGCTGGAACAGGAGCAGGCGATGGGACGTCGGGCAGCAGGCGATCAGAAGTTGAGCAAGGCATATTCGTTCCGGCTGCCGGAAGACCAGGCTGCCGAATTGAATGCCAAGATTGCGGAGAGTGGATTGGACGCCTCTGTATTCCTGCGTGATTTCGTTTTGAAAAATAAGACGACGGTGGTTGCAAGGCCGAAGGCCAGCCTGGAAAAGAGGCGGATGCAGTTCGTTATCAACAAGGCGGGCAATAACCTAAACCAGATCGCCCACATGCTCAACACGGCCAACAAGACGAATCGGCTGACCGACCAGTTGTTCCAGCAAGCCACGGCGGGTTTGCAGGAGATTGCCAAATACATGAAGGCTGCGCTAGATCATGTTGATTAGAGTCAGCGGCGGCGAAGAAGGCATCAAGGAGTACCTGGAAGAGGGCCACAAACAGGGCCGGG
>NZ_DAMBUH010000171.1:0-1020 GCF_032053605.1 Tianweitania sp. | reverse complement strand
CTCTCGTTCAAAGAGGATGAGATACCGGAAGAGACACTTCGAGGCATTGCCGACGACTTCCGTAAATTCATGTTCTCGGCCTATCAGGACGACGAATATAATTTCTATGCGGAGGCCCATCTACCTAAGATCAAGAGCTACGAGCACCAAAGCACGGGGGAGACGGTCGAAAGAAAGCCACACATCCATATCGTTGTTCCGAAGATTAATCTTCGCAGTGGTGGAGCACTCAATCCAGTAGGATTGCTAGAGCGCAGTGAACGGCATTTCGATGCATGCCAAGAGCACATTAATAACAAATACGGGCTGGCAAGTCCCAAGGACAATCGGCGTGTTCATTTCACGGACGCCAGCGATATGATCCAGCGTTACCGTGACGATAATTTTGCTGGCACGTACAAGGAACTGAAAAAGTCCATACTCACCGCTGTGATCGAACGCGACATCACCAGTTACCAGGAGTTCGGAAAACTGGTGGAGGAGTACGGTGCCACGAAGGTCCGGAACGCAGGAAGTGAAGCGGCATACTTCAACGTCAAGCCACACGGCAGCGCGAAGGGTATCAACCTAAAGGATTATCCGTTCAGTCGG
Source organism: Tianweitania sp. (assembly GCF_032053605.1). Classification (NCBI taxonomy): domain Bacteria; kingdom Pseudomonadati; phylum Pseudomonadota; class Alphaproteobacteria; order Hyphomicrobiales; family Phyllobacteriaceae; genus Tianweitania; species Tianweitania sp. Next base: position 429 of record NZ_DAMBUH010000171.1, on the reverse strand, counting down.
GAATTTATCGAGCTACCAGGCGAGGAAAAGAAAAAGATCCTGTCGGCCGAGGTTCAGCGCGAGTACGAGATACAAGGCCAGGCCCGGAAGGACAAAGGCAATATCGAGGCAGCTCTGAATGATTGGCACAGGTTTCGCGCCAAAGAAATCAAGTACCTCAATAGCGGCAACAAGAAGCTATACAGGGCGTATCGTCAAGCATCGCCAGACGATCGAGCGAAGATCCTGGACCAGTTGGCGACCAGGTTCTATGCCAGGTATCCAGAGCCGAATTTCGAGCCAGAGCCGTACACAGGGAAAGACCCGTTCGCTCCCAAATACCCTTTCAAGCAGTCGAGCCGGGGCAGCAATGAGCAGCTCGGGCCAGGCCCGGCCGGCCGAGCGACTCGCCCCGATCGCGACACCTCGATAGGCCAACGCGGCTATCGA
>NZ_DAMBUH010000170.1:0-4526 GCF_032053605.1 Tianweitania sp. | reverse complement strand
TTCCGACACAAGCGCAGTGGCTGATGGTGCACCGGCCGGCCAGTTCACCGCGCCCTGGCGCGCCGGCATGAAGGCGAACACGCGTTCCGCATCGCCGCCGAAACGCTCCAGCCAAGGCAGCGTATAGCCAAGCCCCACCAGCCGCTCGTTTGGCAGCGGCGCCCAAACGGCAGCCAGGGCCATGGCGATGGCGCGTTCGGCCAGGTGCCCGAGGGTGGAAGCGTAGAAAGCGCGCAGGTCGACGATGTCGGTGTTCATGAACCGAACCTAGATGCGGCATGCGCTGAGTTCAACCTGACGCTGGAAGCCCGTTTGAAGCGCTATATGTGTTGGCGGGAAACAGGGGAGAGCTTCCATGCCGCTTTCGATCGAACAATTCATCTGCCGCAGCGACAATTATGGCGTGCTCGTGCATGATCCCGACAGCGAGCAGACGCTGATCATCGATGCGCCGGAAGAAAAGCCGATCGTTGCCGCCATCGAGCGCACCGGCTGGAAGCCGACCATGCTGCTGATCACCCATCATCATGCCGATCATGTCGCGGGCAATCTCGGGCTCAAGCAGCGTTACGGGATGCCGATCTACGGTCCGGCGGCCGAGCGCGACAACGTTCCAGGCATCGATGAGACCTATGATGACGGCCACACGCTGTCGTTCGGCGCCTACACGATCCATGTCGTGTCGACCCCAGGGCATACGGCCGGTCATGTCAGCCTGTTCTTTCCCGAAGCCAAGCTCGCCTTCACCGGCGACACGCTGTTTGCCATGGGCTGCGGCCGGTTACTGGAATGCCAGCCGCCGGTGATGTTTGAATCGCTGAAAAAGATCGCTGAATGGCCGCGCGACACGGTGGTTTACTGCGGCCATGAATATACCGAAGCCAATGCCCGCTTTGCGCTGAGCGTCGATCCGGAAAACGAGGTTCTGCAGCGCCGTGCCAAGGAGGTCGAGCGCCTTCGGGCCAGCAGGGAGATGACGCTGCCGACCACGATCGGCGACGAGCTCGACACCAACCCGTTCCTGCGCTGGGCCGATCCGTCGATCCGCAAGGTGCTCGGCATGGAAGAGGCGACCGACAGCGGCGTGTTTGCCGAGCTGCGTCGGCGCAAGGACGAGTTCTGAGCGAGGCAGAGCCGCTTTAGTCCTCTGGAAGGCAGGAAAGCTTTCCGTCGGCTGCGTCCCGTGCGCGTTCGTTCTGGTTCGCGCCGGGCGCGATTTCGGCTGCCAGGCACGGCTTGCCCGGCAGCGATACAACAAGAAGGTAGGATGTCGGTCGTCCGGGCCCGCTGGGATCCTCTACCCTGTAGCGGGCGATCATCGCGGTTGGGTGAAAGGTGTCGCGTTCAGCCCGGCCGCGCCATTCGATCGTATCGCCCAAGCTGCTGAACCCGCCGCCCATACGGCCCGGCAGTTGCAGGCTCTGCTTCTGGCCTTTGGGCGTGATGACGAAAATATTCTCACGCGCATCGGCATCGACCACTTCCAGTTTGTAGCCGCCGTGGCCAGCGCAGGAAGACAAGGAATAGCCGCCTTCGTCTTCCTGCGATTCCACAAGCCGGCATTCCCTTAGATCCGTGTAACGGGACTCGCGTGCCGGCTCGGCGAACGCCGCAGAAAACAGGCCGGATAGCAGAAGACCGGCAGCGCTGCTGACATGGACCAGGCTTTGTTTCAAAGACTTGTCTCCTTGGCTTCAGTGGATGTCAGGGCGGTTCTCGCGTTGCGATCGAACAGCATCGACTTGGACGCCAGCACCGCGCCGCCTGTAATCGCAAGGCAGGCTGCCAGGATGCGCCCGCTCGGCTCGGCGGCACCGACAGCAATGAGGACGAGGGTCGATAGAAGTGGTGCTGCATAGCTGGCGGCACCCAGAACCTGGATGTTGCCGTGCTTCACGCCGTAGTCCCAGGTGTAGAAGGCGGCACCCACCGGCATAAGGCCGAGGCCGAGCACGGCCAGCCATTGCGTCGTGCCTTGCGGCCACACCGTGTCTTCAAGCAGGAGATGGCACACGAGCGACAGGATCGCGGTGGCGAGGCAGTACCAGGTGACGACGCTGGTCGGCACGGCTGGAAAGCGGCGCGACAGGAGCGAGTAGGCGGACCATAGAACCGCGCAAACGGCGGCCATCAGGTAGCCGAAGCTGTATTGCGCTTCGAAGCCGACGCCGCTGTCCTTGGTGACGATCAGCGCGGTGCCGGCAAGCCCCAGCAGAGCGCCCGCGATATGAAACCAGCGCAGTTTTTCGCCGGGCATCAGCGCCGAGCCCAGCACGATCAGCAGCGGCCAGAGATAGGCGATCAGGCTGGCCTCGACGGCGGGTGCGGCGCGAAGGGCCGTGAAGTAGAAGAAGTGGTAGCCGAACAAGCCGCCGATGCCGACGATCCAGACCTGCAAGGGGATCTTCGGGCCCTTCGGTGCCGGCTGGACGATCCGCATGGCGAGGCCTACGAGCGTGCCGATCGCGAAGGTCATGGCGGAAAGCTGGAAGGGGGGAACCGTGCCTGACGCTGCCGTCAGCATGGCAAGCAGCGCCCACATCGCCACCGCCGTAAAGCCGATCAAGGTCGCCCGCGCCATTGTCCCGCCTCCTGCTACAAAGATCGATTAGCAGGCGGATAGGTTGCTGCCTACGGCATCGGCCCGAAAATCGATTTCGATTTTTTCGGAAAGCACGATGCGCAGGATCAAAGTGCTAGAGTGTCCTTTGTGCGTCCAAGAGGACGCACGGCGCTCTAGCTGATCTTGCCGACGCGGAAGTAAACGGTGCCGATGCGGGTTTCGACCTGGCCGCGCAGCGGCACGAAGAACTGGGTCTCGCCCATCCTGGCAAAGGTAACGCGCATGTCGTGGCCGGCCGAAAGGTAGTCCATCGTCTTGGAGCCCTTGCGATAACCCGAGATCGGCTTGAAGCGGATGGTGCAGGTGACGCCTTCGCCCTTGAAGTCGCCGACAACGGCCGGCGCCTTGCCGGCATAAGCGAGGGTAAGGTCGGCACGCAGTTCGCCGTCATAGATATGGACGGTGCGGTTGCACACTTCATCGAGGGAGTTGGCGCGCACCAGCGTGGCGGTCAGGGGATCGACCACATCGGTGAGATCGCCGGCTTCCACCGGTACCCAGCCATGACGGCGCGGCTTGGGCGGCGGCACGTTTTCGGTGGCGACGACCTGTCCGTTTTCGAAGCGAACCGTGGTGCGCTGCTTCTTCTTGCCGGAGGTGTAATCCAGCATATGGGTGGTCGGATGCGGCTCGCTTTTCTTGAGGCTGCCGGATGTGTGCACGACGCCCTTCGTGTCGTCGAACACGGCGCCGAGGCCGGAACTGGAGATCGTGCCGTCCACCGCGTAGCTGTTGGCATCGAGCGTGCTGGTGAAGCTGGTGCGGGCGATCGTGATGCCGAAGATGGTGACGACATATTCGGCCGTAAAGGTCTCGGCGCGGGCAGGGACAGTGGCTACTATGGCCAAGATGGCAGCCGCGCTGAGCGCCTGACCGAACCGTTTCGTCACTCTCGCCAAATGCACCAACTGAAAACCTCGCCCGTCAGCGGCAATTACTAACGCTGCATCACGGCAAGAGAATGGTGGTGCGGGGAGAGGCGTTCAAGCCGGCTTGGCTGCAACCTGTTGGGCCAGCGTTTCCATGCGTCCGGCAACATCGACCAGCGTATCGGTCAGCGCGGTTTCGGTTTGATTGGCCTTGGCGAGCGCCTCGTCGCGCGATGCACGAAGCGCGTCGATCTCATTATCGATCCCCTGCATGCGCTTTTGCAGTTCGGTGAGCTCGTCCATGATCATGATACCGGCCATCACCGTCAGGCGCTGGTCGCCGATCTCGCCGAAACTGCCCTTGAGATGGCCGACATAGCGGTCGAACCGCTCGGCGAGGTCGATCAGATGTTCTTCCTGACCTTCGTCGCAGGCCATTCGATAGGCCTTGCCGTCGATCGTCACGGTGACTTGCGGCATCCCTGTCCTTCCTAGCGGTCAAGCACGGCGCGGATCGTTTCCATCGCCGTGACCAGGCGACGCGAGACTTCCTTGTTGGCGTCTTCGAGACGTTCCGCGCGCGCTTCAGACTTGTCGAGTTCGCCGGCGAGGCGAGCGCGGTCGGCATTCATGCGCTGCACTTCCGCCTCGGCCTCGACATAGTCACCCTCGCGCTCGATGCGGGACGAAACCGCATCTTCAAGCGCGACCATGGCGTGACCGAGCCGCGTCAAGGCATCTTTCAAAGTGGCTTCCGACATGTACCCCATCTCAAAAACCCGGCGCGGGGCTGTGATCCAGCTTTCCCTCTCTGCCGAATCAAAAATAACGATCAGCCGGCCAATTGCGCAAGAATCTTGGCGGCTTGAGGGTGCAACGTCAATCAATGGGTTAAGCTATCCCCCGCAAAGAGGGGAGGCTGCGGGAAAAGGTAAGCGCAAGGAGCGCTGCTTCTGGCGATTGGAAGTCGGCGCACCACAGTCCTCATCCTTGTATATTGCAATTGGTGCATACTATCGGCGTCGGGTGGTCAT
>NZ_DAMBUH010000169.1:0-4549 GCF_032053605.1 Tianweitania sp. | reverse complement strand
CGACAAGGAACAGCGCGCCATGGCGGGCGCCGTAGATCGACCCGAGCACAAGCGTGCCGATGGCCAGCACCGCAAGGGCAACCAGACCCGGCGTGCCAAGTGGAGCGCGGGCGGCCGGCGCCGGCGCGACATAGGTGGTGGAGGACATGGTTGTTCCGCTCAATGATCGTTCGGGATAGGCTTTAAGTAAGCCTTCCCAACGAGCGGCAACAGGAATCATGTGCTCCTAACCGACGAAAGGTTAGGCTAGAATTCTACGACGACGACCTTTGTTGAAAGACCGGAGATTATGCCTTGCGCCGTACGCTGCGGCGGATAATGCCAAGGTCGGCCCCACCAAGGCCGAAAGCGGCGAGGATGTAGACCGCGGCCCCGCCGATCACCAGCAGCCCAAGCGCCCAGACCTGATCGATGAAGGCGGAGTCCGAGGCAAGCTGCGGCGCAAACCATTGGAGGCCGTACCACAAGGCCGCGCCCATGATGAGCGTGGCAATAAAAAGGCGCGGCAGGCGTTTGACCAGACCGCGATCGCTCTGCCAATGGCCGCGTCGCAGGAGGACGGCAAGCAGCATGGCGGCATTCAGCCAGCCGGCGGCAGCAGACGCCGTCGCAATGCCCGGTGCACCGATGCGCGGGAAGAGAAGCAGTGCGATTGCGATGTTGAGGGCAACCGACAAGGTCGCAAAGATCATCGGCGTGCGCGTGTCTTCGCGAGCGAAATAGCCGGGCGTGAAGGCCTTGATGAGCACGAAGGCCGGCAGGCCCAGCGCAAAGATCGCAAGCACAGCGGCAACCAGCGGGGTCGAGCCATTGGCGGCAAATTGCCCACGTTCATAGAGCACCCGCACCACCGGCTCGGCCAGAACGAACAGGCCGGCAGCCGCTGGCAGGGTCAGAAACAGGCTGAACTCGACGGAACGGTTCTGCAGGCTGGTTGCCTCGGCCATGTCGCCAGCCTTCAGCGCGCGCGCCAGTTCCGGCAGGAGCACGATGGCCACCGCGATGCCGACGACGCCGAGCGGCAGCTGATAGACGCGGTCGGCCAGCGCCAGGCTCGATACGGCGCTGTTCTGCGTCGAGGCGATCGCGGTGCCGATCAGCTGGTTGATCTGCGTGATGCCGCCGGTGACGGCAGCGGGCAAAGCGAGCACCAGCAGACGCTTGACGTTCGGCGTCATCTTCGGCCGCGTGAAGCCGAGCTTGATGCCGGCCATGCGCGCGGCAATCCAGACGATGGCGAGTTGCACCATGCCCGCGGCCAGCACGCCCCAGGACAGGCCGTAACCGATCGCCGTCGCATCCCAGCCCTGCTGCCAGCCGGCAGCCAGCACCGCGATCAGAATCACATTGAGGAAAACGGGCGCGACGGCCGCCGCGAAATAGCGGCGCAGCGAGTTCAGCATGCCCGCCATCATCGCCGCCAGCGACATGCAGGCGAGATAAGGGAACATGATGATCGCCAGCGACTTCGTCAGCGCAAACTGGGCGGGATCGTCGGCAAAGCCCGGCGCCACGATCGTGGCGATCAGCACGGGCATCGCGAGCTCCATAGCGATCGTCACGACGAGAAGCACGGTGAATAAGACGCCGAACACTTCCTCCGAAAAGCGCCGGGCGCCATCGAGGCCGTTCTGCTCGATCTCCTTGGCGAACAGCGGCACGAAAGCGGCGTTGAACGCGCCTTCGGCAAACAAACGGCGGAACGTGTTGGGAAACTGGAAGGCGGCGTAGAAGGCGTCTGCCACCGGCCCCGTGCCAAGCGATGCCGCCATCAGCATTTCACGCGTGAAGCCGAGCACACGGCTCATCAGCGTGCCGGATGCGACCGTCGCGAGTTTCTTGGCAAGGCTCATGCGGCCGCTCCGATGAAATGGGCGATCATGTCAGGCTTTCTCGGAAACAGCGTTACGTGGGGTAGCGGGCCGTGTTCCGTTTTCGAGAACTTCGCGCAGCCGCGTCAGGATCATCTCCATGCGGGTCGGGTTCTCGATCTTCTGGCCGGTGAGATCGGTGACATAGAAGGTGTCGATCACCTTCTCGCCGAAAGTGGTGATATGGGCGGAGGCGATGTCGAGCGAGAGATCCGACAGCGCACCGGTGATTTCCGACAGAAGGCCCGGGCGATCCAGACCTTCGACCTCGATCACCGAAAAGCGGTTGCTCAGCGTGTTGCGTAGGGATGCATGCGGCGTGATGCGGAACACCTTTTGCCCGCGCTTGGGCTTGGTGCGCTTTTCGATCATGTCCGGCAGCCAGCTTTTGCCCGAAAGAACATCCTCGATCAGCGTGCCGACGCGCCGCGCGCGGCGTTCTTCGTCCTGATCCAGGTCGAACTCCCTGGTGATCAGGATCGTATCCAGCGCGCGGCCATCCACGGTGGTGAAGATCTGCGCATCCACGATGTTGGCGCCAGCACCCGCACAGGCGCCGGCGATGACGGACAACAAGCGCGGATGATCGGGCGCCAGCACGGTGATCTCGGTCACGCCTTCAACCGGGCGCGGGTTGACCATCGTGGCAAGGCGCCGGCCTGTCTGATCGACTTCGCGGATGAAGCCGGCATGGCGGATCTGGTCCACCAGATCGACGGTCAGCAGGTAGTTGTCGTAATGCAGCCCGACGAGGCGCGTGCGCTCCTCCTCCGACCACTCGCTAAGCGCCCGAGTGAGGGCAACCCGCGCTGCCGTTGCGCGGTCGCCGCGCGAGGCATCGGAGAAACCGCCAGTCAACAGCAGCTCGGTTTCATAATAAAGCGTGCGCAGCAGCTGACCCTTCCAGCCGTTGAACACGCCGGGCCCAACGCCGCGAATATCGCAGACGGTCAACACCGCAAGCAGCTTCAGCCGCTCCACCGATTGCACCACGGCGGCGAAATCCTCGATCGTTTTGCGGTCGTTGAGGTCGCGCGTTTGCGCGGTCATCGACATCACGAGATGGTTCTCGATCAGCCAGGCGATCGTTTCCGTGTCATTCGCCGAGAACCCCATGCTGGGGCAAAGCCGCCGCGCAATCTTCGCGCCCGCTTCCGAATGATCCTCGGGGCGGCCCTTGGCGATGTCATGCAGCAGAACGGCGACGTAGAGCAGCTCGCGCTGCGCCTTCATGCCCGGCGTGAGCTTGGTGGTCATCGGATGGATAGCGGCCTCGCGGCCCTGCTCGATAGCCGAAAGAACGCCGACGCAATGCAGCAGATGCTCATCCACCGTATAATGATGATACATGTTGAACTGCATCATCGCGACGATCTTGCCGAAGTCCGGGATGAACTTGCCGAGCAACCCCGCCTCATTCATCCGCAGGAGGTTGAGCTCGGGATTGCGATGTGAGGTCAGGAGATCGAGGAACAGGCGGTTGGCTTGCTTGTCACGTCGCAGCGTGCGGTCGACAAGCTGCAGCGAGCGCGTGACGAGCCGCAGCGCATCCGCGTGATATTCCAGCCCATGCCGGTCGGCGAACCAGAACAGCCGGATCAGGTTCACCGGATCCTTTTCGAAGACATCATCCCGCGCGATCGTGATGCGGTTGTTGTCGATCACGAAATCGCTGGTGCCGGGCAGCTTGCGGCGGCGGCGTGAAAAGCTCTGGAACAGGCGGTTGAAGCCTTCGACATGCTTGTCCTGCTCTTCTTCCAGCGCCGAACAGAAGATGCGGGTAAGATCGCCCACCGTCTTCGCCATCAGGAAGTAATGCTTCATGAAGCGCTCGACGGCCGACAGGCCGGGATGCGCGACATAACCAAGCCGCTCTGCGATATCGCGCTGCACGTCGAAATACAGCCGCTCTTCGGGCTTCTTCGTCAGGAAATGCAGGTGACAGCGCACTGCCCACAGGAAGTCTTCTGCCTTGGTGAAGGCGCGATATTCCTGGCGCGTGAACACACCCTTGCGCACCAGCTCCTCGCCGGTCCGCACGCGGTAGAAATATTTGGCGATCCAGAACAGCGTATGGAGGTCACGCAACCCGCCCTTGCCGTCCTTGACGTTGGGCTCCACGAGGTAGCGCGTTTCGAACCATTTGCGGTGGCGCTCATCACGCTCGCCGAGCTTGGCGGCAATAAATTCCGGCCCGGTATCCTTCACCACCTCGCGGTCGAAGCGCTCCATCAGCTCGTCATAAAGCGGCTCCTCGCCCCAGATAAAGCGCGCTTCCAGGATCGCGGTGCGGATCGTCATGTCGCTGCGCGACAGCCTGATACATTCATCCACGGTGCGCGTGGCGTGCCCGACCTTCAGGCCGAGATCCCACAGCACGTAGAGGATATATTCGGCGATCTGCTCGCCCCAGGGTGTTTGCTTGTAGGGCAGCAGGAACAGAAGGTCGATGTCGGAGCCTGGCGCCAGCGTTCCGCGCCCATAGCCGCCGACGGCCACCAGCGTCATGCGCTCGCCTGACGATGGATTGATGCGCGGATAAATGTGGGTCGCGGCAAAATCATACAGCGCACGGATCACCTCATCCATGAGATGCGAGATGCGCTGGGCACAGGCCGTGCCGCCGCCGTCTTCGGTCAGCAGCTGTTCTGCGTGGGCCTTGCCGTTCTTGATGGTCT
>NZ_DAMBUH010000168.1:0-4633 GCF_032053605.1 Tianweitania sp. | reverse complement strand
CGGCATCCTGACCGCAACCATTATTGGCGTGGCGCAGGCGATCGGCGAAACGGCACCGCTGCTTCTGATCGGCATGAACGCCTTCGTGACATCGCTGCCGGTCAGTCCGCTCGACCAGTCCACCGCTTTGCCGGTTCAGATCTTCCTTTGGGAAGGCAATGAGAACCGCAACTACTTCGAACCAAAGACCGCGGCGGCGATCATTATCCTTCTCACTGTAATGTTGGCCCTCAATGCGATCGCCATTGTTCTGCGGTCGCGCTTCGAAAGGCGCGCATGATGTTTAATGCTCCGGAGACCCAGAAAATGAACGCGAACGTCGCCCCGGTCGCCATTGCCGACAAGGCTTCGGTCACGTTGCCCGCCAAGTTCCAGACCGTGCGAACGCCCGATCCGGAACCGCGCCAGGTGCGCGTGCATGCCCAGGACGTCAACGTGTTCTATGGTGCGAAGCAGGCGCTGTTCGATGTCTCGATCGACATCCCGGAAAAGGCCGTCACGGCTTTCATCGGGCCGTCGGGCTGCGGCAAGTCGACCTTCCTGCGCTGCCTCAACCGCATGAACGACACGATCGAAGGTGCGCGCGTTTCCGGCACGATCCAGCTGGACGGCGAAGATCTCTATGATCCCAAGCTCGACGTAGTGGAATTGCGTGCCCGCATCGGCATGGTGTTCCAGAAGCCGAACCCGTTCCCCAAAACCATCTTCGAAAACGTCGCTTACGGACCGCGCATTCATGGCCTCGCCACCTCCAAAACCGATCTCGAACAGATCGTGGTGGAAAGCCTGCAGAAGGCCTCGCTTTTCAACGAGGTGAAGGACCGTTTGCATGAAGTCGGCACCGGCCTGTCCGGCGGCCAGCAGCAGCGCCTTTGCATCGCGCGCGCCATCGCGGTGTCGCCCGAAGTGATCCTGATGGACGAGCCCTGTTCGGCACTCGACCCGATCGCCACCGCCAAGATCGAAGAGCTGATCGACGAGCTGCGCGCCAACTACACGATCGTGATCGTGACCCACTCGATGCAGCAGGCGGCCCGCGTGTCGCAGCGCACGGCCTTCTTCCATCTCGGCATCCTGGTCGAGGAAGGCCCCACCGAGATGATTTTCACGAGCCCCGCCGAAAAGCGCACGCAAGACTACATCACCGGTCGCTTCGGCTGATCGGGCAGGGGAGCAGCATCATGGTTGCACATACCGTTACTTCCTTCGACGAGGAACTTGCCGCCATCGACCGGATCATCCGCGACATGGGGCATTTTTCGGCCGCTATGGTTCAAGCCGCGACGGTCGCTCTGCTTGAAGGCGAGCAGGATATGGCACGTCGCGTCATTGCCGACGACGCAGTGATGGATGCCCGTCAGCGTGAACTCGACGAGCGCGCCATTACCCTGATCGGCAAGCGTCAGCCGATGGCCGACGATCTGCGCACGGTTGTCGGCGCGATCCGCATCGCGTCTGATCTCGAGCGCATCGGCGATCTCGCGAAGAACCTCGGCAAGCGCGTTGCGGCAGTCGACAAGAGCCCGGCCTCGCAGACATTCGCGCACAGCATCGAGTCCATGGCCGAGCTGGTCCAGCACCAACTCGAACGCGTCGTCGATATCTATATCGAGCGCGACGCCGAGGCTCTGGTGCCGCTGCGGGCCGACGACGAGAAGATCGACGTGCAATATACGGCCGTGTTCCGCGAACTCCTGACCTACATGATGGAAGATCCGCGCAACATCACCGCCTGCACGCATCTCCTGTTCTGCGCCAAGAACCTGGAGCGCATCGGCGATCATGTTACCAACATCGCCGAGAACGCCTATTATGTCATGACCGGCTCGCAGCTTCCGGCCAATCGTCCTAAAGTGGATGAAACGGGAACGCAGCCTTCATTGGCGTGAGATGATTACCGAATGATCGCGCCGAAAATCATGATCGTGGAGGATGAGGAGCCTTTGGGCGTCCTCCTCCAGTACAATCTGGAATCCGAAGGCTATCAGGTCGAGATCGTCACCCGTGGCGACGAAGCCGATCTGCGCCTGCAGGAGCATGTGCCGGACCTTCTCGTCCTCGACTGGATGGTGCCCGGCGTATCCGGCATCGAGATCTGCCGCCGTTTGCGGGTGCGCCCCGAAACCGAACGCCTGCCGGTGATCATGCTGACTGCCCGCGGCGAAGAAAGCGACCGCGTTCGCGGTCTGGCCACCGGCGCCGATGATTACCTCGTGAAGCCGTTTTCGACGCCGGAATTTCTCGCCCGCGTCCGCGCGCTGCTGCGCCGCGCCAAGCCTGAAGTGCTGTCGAGCGTGCTGAAAGTCGGCGACCTCGTGCTGGATCGCGAATCCCATCGCGTGTTCCGCAAGAAGAGCGAAGTGAAGCTCGGCCCGACCGAGTTCCGCCTGCTCGAATTCATGATGCGCCATCCCGGCCGCGTGTTCTCGCGCGGGCAGTTGCTCGACAATGTCTGGGGCGAAACGATCTATATCGACGAGCGCACGGTGGACGTGCATGTCGGCCGTTTGCGCAAGGCGGTGAACACCAACCGCATGCCGGACGTGATCCGCACCGTGCGTGGCGCCGGCTATTCCATCAGCGAGGAATAGGCGCGTAACGCCACTAGCCGGGCAGGGCGCTGATGCCGTTGCCCAGCGCAATTTAGCTGCATTTCAGCAGCTATCCGCCTATCCAATGCCTTCTTCCCTGCCATTCTTGCATGCTCCCAAGGGCTACGTTGACAGGTGCCCCGCCGCTGGGTCACTCTTTCTAAGAAGGTCGGCTACGCCGGCTTCGGTGAGGGTCGTCGCGCGCTTTTTGCGTGCAGGGAGGAAATCATGAATCGTTTGGCAACCGCCTTGTTGGCGGGTGTGACGCTGTCGTTCGCCTTTGCCGGCATGGCGCAGGCGAAGGACAAGACTATCGGCGTGTCCTGGTCCAACTTCCAGGAAGAACGCTGGAAAACCGATGAAGCCGCCATGAAGAAGGCCATCGAGGCCGCCGGCGACAAGTATATCTCCGCCGACGCGCAGTCTTCGGCATCCAAGCAGCTGACCGATGTGGAATCGCTGATCTCGCAGGGCGCCAACGCCCTGATCATCCTGGCTCAGGATGCCAGCGCCATCGGACCGGCCGTGCAGAAGGCCGTCGATGAAGGTATCCCGGTGGTCGGCTATGATCGCCTGATCGACAGCAAGGACGCCTTCTATCTCACCTTCGACAATGTCGAAGTCGGCCGCATGCAGGCCCGCGAAGTGTTCAAGGTAAAGCCCGAAGGCAATTACGTCTTCATCAAGGGCAACGGCGCCGATCCCAATGCCGACTTCTTGTTTGCCGGCGCAACCGAAGTGCTTAAGGACGCCATCGATTCCGGCAAGATCAAGAATGTCGGCGAGGCCTATACCGACGGCTGGCTGCCTGCGAACGCGCAGAAGAACATGGAGCAGTTCCTCACCGCCAACGACAACAAGGTCGACGCGGTGGTTGCCGCCAATGACGGCACCGCTGGCGGTGCCATTGCAGCGTTGAGCGCCCAGGGTCTCGCCGGCTCCGTGCCGGTTTCCGGCCAGGATGCCGACCATGCCGCGCTGAATCGCGTCGCCCAGGGCACGCAGACCGTTTCCGTGTGGAAGGACTCGCGCGAACTCGGCAAGACTGCCGCCGAGATCGCCTCTCAGCTGGCCGATGGAAAAGCGATGACAGACATCGCTGATGTGAAGCCGTTCAAGTCTCCGTCCGGCACGGAACTCACCTCGCTCTTCCTCACCCCGGTTCCGATCACCAAGGACAACCTCAACCTCGTGATCGACGCCGGCTGGATCTCCAAGGAGGCTGCTTGCCAGGGGGCCGCTCAGGGCGTGAAGGGCTGCGACTAAATCGCTGAACCAGGAAAACGGGGCGCTCCAAGTGCCCCGTTTTTTGCTGCCATATAGTCGAATGGTGCGCCAAGCCGCGCGTGTCGCGCGCGGCTGAAGGAGCAGGAATGACCGACATCACCACCACTCCGGTTGACCGTGCGCGGGCATCCGAGCTCGGCCCCTTTGCGCGCTTTCTGAAAGCAACCGAGCTGGATGTACGCATGCTCGGCATGCTGGCCGCGCTCGCCATCATCTGGGTCGGCCTGCATTTCCTCTCCGGCGGTCTGTTTCTAACCCCGCGGAATCTCTGGAACCTATCGGTCCAGTCGGCTTCTGTTGCCATCATGGCGACCGGCATGGTGCTGGTGATTGTCACCCGCAACATCGACCTTTCGGTCGGCTCCATTCTCGGCTTTTCCGGCATGGTCATGGGCGTCATGCAGGCGCAATGGCTGCCACAATATTTCGGCATCCCGCTCGGCAGCCATTGGCTCTGGATCATCGCCCTGTGTTCCGGCCTGATCGTCGGCACGGCTATCGGTGCCATACAGGGCTATGTCATTGCTTATATGGGCGTTCCTGCCTTTATCGTCACGCTCGGCGGCTTGCTGATCTGGCGCGGTGGGGCCTGGTGGCTAACCTCTGGCCAGACCGTTGCCCCGATGGACGAGACCTATCGCCTGATGGGCGGCGGGCCGGAAGGGTCGATCGGTGCGACCTGGAGTTGGATCGTTGCCGTTATCGCCTGTCTCGGTGTCATCTGGCTGCTGCGTTCGGCCCGCACCCAGCGCAAA
>NZ_DAMBUH010000167.1:3794-4675 GCF_032053605.1 Tianweitania sp. | reverse complement strand
ATGGATGATGGCGTGGGTGCTCAGCACTTCGCGCATCCAGAAGCCGAAGGCGACGAGCGCGTGGCGTGGCGGCAGAGCGGGATCGTGATAGTCGGCGCGGCGATCGGCCGAGCGGCCGCGATCGGGCGCAAGCGCGACGGTGACATTGCCGAAGCGCAGTGCGCGGAAACCGAACCGGTCCTCGTCGGCCTCCGTTTCAGGCTCGCCCCAGGTGGCGGTCAGATGATTTTGAGCGACTTCAGGTATTTCTTTAAGAAAGCTCTTATATTCATCAACATCAATATATTGGCGCGAGCTTTGAAGATGCTGCATGAGCTCGCGCGGAAGCTCGGGAATGTCCGCCACCGTGTAGCCGGCTGCCCGCAGGTCCGCGAGCATCGCAAGCACGCTTGCCGGAACATCAAGGCCCACGGCATAGCCGGTGCGACCGGCGGCCCCGGGATAATCCGGCAGGAGGATTGTGATCTTGCGCTCGGCCGGCGGGGTCCTCGCCAAGCGCAGGAAATTGGCGATGCGCTGGGCTACGTGAGCGACGCGGTCGGGTTCCGGACGGTTGATCTGTGCCGAACCGGGCAGCAGACCGGGCTCCTTGAAGGAAATGGCGCCCGCGAGAATGCGGCCGTCGAGTTCAGGCAGCACGACATGCATGGCGAGATCGGCCGGCGCGAGGCCGCGCTGGCCGCTTTCCCACGCTTCACGGCGGGTCGTGGCGGTGACGATCTGGAAGACAGGCAGGCCGAACGTGTCGAACAGAGTTTCCGCACCGGGCTCGGCGCCACTGGCGAAAGCGGTGGCGGTCAGGATGGCGGCTGGGCGATGCTGGGCGACGGCTTTTCGCAGGAAGGCCTCGACTTGGGTGTCGCGCAGGCTGGAGACATAGA
>NZ_DAMBUH010000167.1:1743-3784 GCF_032053605.1 Tianweitania sp. | reverse complement strand
CGGCACGGGCTTGAGGCCGCGCGTGGCGAGTTCGTCGGCGAGTGCATCGATCGGCGCGACATCATCGGCGAGCAGCATGGAGCGGTAGAACAGGATCAGGACGGGTGATCCCGGGCCCGCTTCGTCTTGCCGATAACAGCCGGCGCGTGGAAGCGGCTCGGCTTCTTCAACCGCGCGCTCTTGCCCCGCCAGCATCGCCATGCGCTCGACCACGCGGCGCATGTTCTCCGTCCCGCCTTCGCGGAAGCAGGCGAGCAGCGCCTGCCGCTCGGCGGGTTCCATCGTGGACAGAGCAGCCAGCCGCTCGTCCTCGACTCGGCATTCACCGGGCAGAAGCGCCAGCTTCACGCCGTGCCGGCGCGCGGTTTCGCCCAGGCGATCGCAGCCGTAACGCCACCAGTCATAGCCGCCCAGCACACGCACGACGATGACCTTGGCTTGGCTTGCGATGCGGTCGACCCAGAGATCGACGGACATTGGGTGGCGCAGATCGCGCAGCGCAGCGAGGCGCAAATCCGGCAGCGTTTCGTCAGCCTTGGCCGCACGGTCGAGACTGGCGAGGTCGCTGTCGGAGAAAGACAGCGCAACCATGTCCGCAGGCTGTTGGTCGAGATCGACAGGCTCGATCAGGTCATCCAGCGAAGCGGTCGTGGTTGCGAGGATGTGCATGGCGGCAGTGTACTACGCGGCGAGGATTTTCTCGATGGCCTGACGATCGAGACCCTTCAGGCCGATCACCACCAGCCGCGTGCCGCGTGTTTCATCGGCCTTCCACGGGCGATCATAGTAATGCGCGACGCGCGGACCAACGGCCTGGACGAGGAGGCGCATCGGCTTGCCGGACACTTCGGCGAAGCCCTTCAGGCGCAGAACGTTCTCGGTTTCGGCAGCGCGTGCCACCTTTGCGGCGAGCGCATCGGGATCGGTGATCGCCGGCAATTCGACAATGAAGGTATCGAAGTCGTCATGCTCGTGGTCGAAAGCGCCGTCATGGCCGGTCTTGCGGTTCTCGATATCGTCTTCCACCGCAAGCCCGAGGCCGAGGAATACGGCCGGATCGATCTGGCCATGGGCTGATGGAACGATCTTCACCGCGCGCGGCAGATGGCCGGCGATACGGGCTTCGGCACGGCTAACGGCGTCGGCATCGAGCAGATCGCTTTTCGACAGCACGATGAGGTCGGCGCAGGCGATCTGGTCGTCGAACACTTCTTCGACGGGATCGTCATGGTCGAGCGACTCATCGGCCGCGCGCTGCGCTTGCAGGGCGTCCATGTCGGACGCGACCTGCCCCTCGGCCAGTGCCGGGCCATCCACCACGGCAACGACGCCATCGACCGTGACACGGTTCTTGATCGCCGGCCACTGGAAGGCCTGGATCAGTGGCTTGGGCAGAGCGAGGCCGGAGGTCTCGATCAGGATGTGATCGACCTTCGGCTCCAGCGCCAGGATCTGGTCGAGGGCGGGCGCGAAATCATCGGCCACCGTGCAGCAGATGCAGCCATTGGCGAGTTCGACGATATTTTCGTCCGGGCAGTTCTCAACGCCGCAGCTTTTCAGGATCTCGCCATCGATGCCGACATCGCCGAACTCGTTGACGATGATGGCGATGCGTTTGTCGCCCGACTTTTCCAGCATGGAGCGCAGCAGCGTGGTCTTGCCTGCCCCGAGAAAGCCGGTGACGACGGTGCAGGGAGTGCGGTCGGCTGAAACGCTCATGGCAGGTCCTTCAAATGGTCGCATGTCGGGATGCGCGCGATCAAACCGCGCTTCAAGGCTTCAGGGCGGGCGCGAAACGGCATGAACGGGTCCGATGACGTCGCGAAGAGTTCGGCGCCGGCAATGATGTCTTGCGCGCTCCCCTCGTCGAGCTCGCCGAACAGGTAGCTCCAGCCGCCGTCGCGCAGCATGGCGACGCTGATGCCGCGCCGGCAATTGCCGAGGCAGCCGACGGCTTGCACGGTGATGTCGGTGTTCTTTGCCGCTTCGGTGACGGCTTCGAGCAGGCGGGAGCCGGGGCGCACCCCATCTGCCGGCATGT
>NZ_DAMBUH010000167.1:0-1644 GCF_032053605.1 Tianweitania sp. | reverse complement strand
ACGATCGAAATTGCGGGTGAGTCTGCCGCCAAGTTCCATACTCCTCGCCCGGATCGCCCGCCGGACATGTTCAGGATCAGTTCGCTGACGGCAGGTCTCCTGGCTCTCGGATCATCGCGTTTCTTCCGCCTTCCCAGGTTTTTCACCCAGTGGCTCTTGGAAGGATCGCTCACCCGATCACAGTTGCGGGGACAGCTGCGGAGTGGCTTTCGCGCACCGCATTCCCTCTTAGCTCCCGGCATTGCGGCCGGCAGACCGTCAGTGATGCTTGTACGGCTTGGCGCGAGCGGCTGTCAACGCGACGACTTCGCACGGCGCACGATGTTCAAGGCGTGTCGCGAATCCGATTGCACGACAATGTGAAAGCTCTATGCTGGCTTCGTCGACGGTTCCCGCAAGGGATGAAGGGAACGCGGTGAGGACATTGTCCGAAGCCGCGGCTGCCCCCGCAACTGTAAGCGACGAGCTTGGCCGAAAGCCACTGGAGGATGCTCCGGGAAGGTCGGTTGAAGCGTCGGAGTCGCAAGCCAGGAAACCTGCCGCCGACAGGAACTCGTAACGTGCCCTCGGGTGGAGGGCGGAAGGATGATCATGACGACTTCGACAATCGCGCCAGCCGGCGCTCCGGTTCAAACGCATACTCAGGCTCAGGCCCTGCCCTTGATGATGGCCGCTCTGCTCGGCCTGTTCGTGATCGGCTTCGTCGGCTTCTCGCATATCGAAGCCGTGCACAATGCTGGGCACGATTATCGCCATTCCATGGCTTTTCCCTGCCACTAGCCCAGGGATGATCTCATGACCCTTTTTCGTAACGTCGTGTTTCTCGCGGCGCTGGCCGGGCTATGCGCCGGCCTCGTGATGACCGCGCTTCAAGTTTATTCCACTGTGCCGCTGATCTTGCAGGCGGAAACCTTTGAGAATGCAGCGCCGGCAGCGCATGAGCATGGTGCGACAGATGCCACCGCACCCGTCAGCAGCGAGGCAGCTGCCGTTCCCGCGCATGAACATGATGAGGATGGCTGGGCGCCTGCTGACGGCTTCGAGCGAACGGCCTTCACCACGCTTGCCAACATCGTGACCGGCATCGGCTTTGCGCTGCTTCTCGTGGTCGCCTCGGAATTTGCCGGTGGCATCACCACGCTGCGGCAGGGCTTGCTGTGGGGCTTTGCAGGTTTCGCGGTCTTCACACTTGCGCCCGGTCTCGGCCTTCCGCCGGAACTGCCGGCGATGCCAGCCGCCGAACTCCTGCCGCGGCAGATCTGGTGGACAGGCACGGTGCTGGCGACGGCTGCTGGTTTGGCGCTGGTGGTTTTTGGCCGCGCATCGTGGCTGGCGATCCTCGGCATTGCGCTGTTGGTCGTGCCACATCTGATTGGCGCGCCGCAGCCGGAGAGCCATGAGTCGCCTATTCCGGAAGGTCTGCATCATCAGTTCGTGGTGGCAGTCACCGTCACTAACCTGGTGTTCTGGGCCGTGCTCGGTGTGGCGACGGCGTGGCTGCGCAACCGCGTCGTAAACGATGCCGTGACGGCGCGGCCGCGGCTTGCCTGAACCGACCACGCAGGGCCGGCTGACCTTTCTGCTTGGCGGCGCACGCTCCGGCAAGAGCCTGCATGCCGAGCGGCTGATCACTGCCCTGCCCGC
>NZ_DAMBUH010000166.1:0-4680 GCF_032053605.1 Tianweitania sp. | reverse complement strand
GCGGCGATCTCGACATTAGGGCCGCCGGGAAAGGGCAGGCCGATCAGCTTGGCGGTCTTGTCGAAGGCTTCGCCGAGCGCGTCGTCGATCGTGGTGCCCCAGCGCTCATACTGGCCGACGCCTTTCACCAGAACGAGCTGGGTGTGGCCTCCGGACACGAGCAGCAGGAGATAGGGGAAGGCAACGCCATCGGTCAGGCGGGCGGTGAGCGCGTGGCCTTCGAGATGGTTGACGGGCAGAAGCGGCTTGTTGGCTGCTGCGGCCAGCGCCTTGGCGGTCATCAGGCCGACGATGAGGCCGCCCACGAGGCCGGGGCCGGCGGTGGCGGCGACGGCGTCGATGTCTGCGAGCGTCAGGCCGGCTTCGTCGAGGGCCGCGGCGACGATGTCGTCGAGGGCTTCCACATGGGCGCGGGCGGCGATCTCCGGAACGACTCCGCCGAAGACTGCGTGGTCGGCGATCTGGCTGAGAACGACATTGGACAGGATGGTGCCGCTGCCGTTTTCCTCGCGCAGCACGATCGCTGCGGCGGTTTCGTCGCAGCTTGTCTCGATACCCAGAACACGAACAGGGCCCATAACACTAACGGGATTATGGACGCGGCCGGGGACGCGGATTGTCACGGGTTGGGCTCCATCATTGCCGCTGGCGGCGTTCCCCGGTAGGAGAAGCGCAAAGACAAAGGCTTGGGTTTCACCTGAGCGCGCGTATCACGGACCGAGTTCACCATGCAAACACAGCCCATCCGCATCGGTACCCGCGGCAGCGATCTCGCTTTGGCGCAGGCGCGCGAAACGCGGGCGCGGCTGATGGCGGCGCATGGCTTGGCCGAAAACGCGTTCGAGATCGTGGTCATCACCACGACCGGTGACCGCATCACCAACCGGCCCTTGTCGGAAGTGGGCGGCAAGGGCTTGTTCACGCTGGAAATCGAGGAAGGGCTGATCGAAGGTCGGCTCGACCTCGCCGTGCATTCGTCGAAGGACATGCCGACTGTCTTGCCGGAAGGGCTTGAGCTTTCCGCCTTTTTGCCGCGCGAAGATCCGCGCGATGCGTTTATCGGCAAGGCGGCGCCAACGATCGCCAGTCTCCCGCAGGGTGCGGTGATCGGTTCAGCCTCCTTGCGGAGGCAGGCGCTGTTGCGGCGGATGCGGCCCGATCTCAACGTAGTGCTGTTTCGCGGCAATGTGCCGAGCCGGCTGGCGAAGCTGGAAGCGGGCGAGGTGGATGCGACCTTGCTGGCGCAGGCGGGCTTGAAGCGGCTCGGGCTGGAAGCGGCGACGACCGAACTGCTGCCGCTCGATACCTTCCCGCCGGCACCGGGTCAGGGCGCGATCACCATCGAATCGCGGCGCGGCGACGAGCGGATCAATGCGATCCTGGCCCCGATCCATCATCGCGAAACAGGTCTGGCGCTGACGGCCGAGCGCGCTTTTCTTGGTGCGCTTGACGGGTCTTGCAAGACGCCAATCGCCGGGCATGCGGTGGTTGATGGCGACACGCTTTCGCTGCACGGCATGATCCTCACGCCGGACGGTACGGAAGCGCATGAAACGCGCGTCGATGGGTCCGTTGGGGATGTCGTGGCGGTGGGCGTTGAAGCCGCGCGGATCTTGCGCGAGCGCGCCGGGCCGAGCTTTTTCACGACCTGGTAAACGGCGATGACGAGGGCACGCGTTCTTCTCACGCGGCCCGAGCCGGGTGCGTCGCGCACGGCAAAGACGCTGGTTGCGCGGGGCTATGAACCGTTTGTGATGCCGCTGACGCAAGTGCGGGCGGTCGCGGATGCCGGTCTGTCAGCTGCTGTCGATTGTGTTGCCGTAACCAGCGCCAATGCGGTGCGCTATGCTTCGCCGGAGCTGATCGCAGCGCTGCGAGGGCTTCCGGTGTTCGCGGTCGGCGCACGAACGGCGGAGGCGGCGCGTGCAGCTGGGCTGAGCGATGCGGAAGATGCTGGTGGTACGGCGGCTCTGCTCGCGGCAACGCTGATTGCCCGCACGCAGGCTGATGCGAGGGTCGCCTATCTCTGCGGGACGCCGCGCAAGCCGGTTCTGGAGGCGACACTGCTTGGGGCGGGGCGGCAGGTTGAGGTGGTTGCGACCTATGCGACGGTTCGTTTCGTTCCTGAGCCTCCTGAACTGGACGCGTTGGCGCGGCACGGCTTCGATGCCGTTCTGGTTTACTCTGCCGAGAGTGTCGCAGCGTTGATGGATGTCTTCAGCAAACTTGAGCGCTCACTGTGGCGAAGCGCTGTCTTCGTGTGTCTGTCCGCCGATGTAGCCCAAGCTTTGCACGGCGATCTGCACGTTGTCATCGCCGCGACACCGGATGAACCAAGCTTGCTCGCGCGCCTCGACGGACTTTTTGCAGGGCCATCCGGCTCGCATTGAGCCGCGCCTGCGACTCCGCGCTTGCTGCCGCACCCCTTTTCAGGTGACCCTCCTGTTCTAGATCGTGATATCGAAATGTTCGTCTGTCCGGCAGCGTGCCGAAAACCAGAGCGGAGACGGGAAGCATGGTGAAAAAACCGAGCACACGGCACTCGAAGAGCAGCCGGGAGCCCGTCACCATCGATCTGGATGCGTCGGAAGCCAAGATCGCGGCTTCGCCTGGCGATGGCGGGCCGTTTGAGGGTTCGCCCACAGGAGGCGCACCTTCGTTCACCGAAACAGAAGGTACGGATCTGTCCGGCCAGCCGCAGCGCGGTCCAGCGACCCGGGCCGGCGAGGTTTATTTCGATGCGCAGGCCGATCGCATGGGCGGCGAGCCGTTTCAATCCGAACCCTCGCTTGCCGATGAAGCGCTGGTCGACACGCATGCGGATTCGCCGATCCTGCGTCTGGATGACGGCGAGCAGCCGGCGCAATCCACCAGCGACATGCTGCATGCGGACCGTTCGGCTGAAGATCGCGATATCGAAGCCGACAAGGAAACGGTGGTCGAAGCGGCCTCTGTTGAAACCCACAATCCCTACGAGACACCTGCCGCATATGACGATCCAGATTACGAAAAGCCGCCTGTGCATCCAACTGCGGCAGCGTCAACCGTGACGCCCGAACCTGCAACGCCTGCCCGTCGTGGGGCTGGTTTCGGGTCGCTTCTGGCGGCTGGTTTGATCGGCGGCGCCCTGGCGCTGGGCGGTTCGATGCTGCTGGGAAGCGGTCTTCGCGACAATGATGCACCGGTGAGCGGCGGCGCTTCGACCGCCGATCTGGAAGCCTTACGCGCCGAGGTCGGCGAGCTTCAGGCTGCCCGCAACACGGCGCCGGTGGCAGCCGGCAATGGTGATGTTTCAGCCGAGATCGAGCAGCTGCGCACGCAAGTAGCGGCCTTGCAGCAGGGTGGCGGTGAAGCGTCTGGCGGAGGTGGGGACACGCAGGCACTCACCAGCCGCATTGACGAACTGGCCGCGCAGTTGCAACAGCTCAGCCAGAACGGCGGCAGTGGTGGACAGCCAGTTGATCTGCAGCCGCTGAACGGCCGCATCGACGCGCTGGAACAGTCCCTGCAAGCGGCAAGCCAAGCTGCCACCCAGGCAGGCAGCGCGGATGAGCAACGCCTGAGCGAATTGCAGCAGTCGCTTGCGACTTTGAGCCAGCGAGTGGAAGAGCGCGCCAACGATCCGCGCCTTGCCTTGGCAATTACCGCTTCGGCGCTGAAGGCGGCGATCGATCGCGGCCAGCCGTTCCAGACCGAGTTCGACGCTTATGTCGCGGCTGCCCCGAATGCACCGGAAGCCGACACGCTGCGCGGCATGGCTGCCACCGGCGTGCCGACGCGTGCGGAGATTTCGTCTGAACTGACGGAGGCCACAAGCGCAATGGTGGCTGCCGGCAAGACCGAGCCGGAGAATGCCGGCGTTGTGTCGCGTCTGTGGTCGAGTGCGACCGATCTGGTAGAAGTTCGCCCGGTCGGGGCCAATGTGCAGGGCAATGAGCCCGGCGCGATCGTTGCCCGCCTGGAAGCGGCGGTGCAGGCCGGCGATTATGAGAAGGCGATTGCCGAATATGATACTCTGCCGGCTGGCTCAAAGAGCGCCGGTGCCGACTTCATCGCCAAGGTTCGCGCCCGTCAGGCTGCGGATGATCTGGTCGGCAAGGCGCTTGCCGAAGCGCTCAAGGCCTGAGGACGCCCTTCATGATCCGTCTTCTCGTCTTCCTGCTTGCAGTTTTCGCCTTTGGTCTCGGCTTCACCTGGCTGGCCGACCGTCCCGGAGAAATGATGATGACCTTCGGCGGTTATCAGTATCGCGTTTCGCTGATGGTCGCGACCGTCACCGTCGTGGCGATCGTCGCCGGTGTGATGCTGCTTTGGTGGGTTCTAAAGGGTCTTTGGAGAAGCCCTTATACCGTCACCCGCTATTTCCGCACGCGTCGGCGTGATCGCGGCTATCAGGCGCTGTCGACCGGTTTGATCGCGGCTGGTTCGGGTGATGCGGCCAAGGCCAAGTCGATGCGCAAGCAGGCGGCCAAGCTGATCAATGCCGACCAGGAACCGCTGGTGCATCTGTTGGACGCGCAAACGGCGATGCTGGAAGGCGACCACGAGGGCGCGCGCAAGAAGTTCGAGGCGATGCTCGACGATCCCGAAATGCGGCTGCTGGGCCTGCGCGGGTTGTATCTCGAAGCTGAGCGCCACGGCGACCACGCCGCTGCCCGTCACTATGCCGGCCGCGCCGCA
>NZ_DAMBUH010000165.1:340-4703 GCF_032053605.1 Tianweitania sp. | reverse complement strand
GCAGCGAGGGCGCGGCGCTGATCCAGCCATAGGAATGCACGAAGGCTGGGATTGCGAGCGGAGCAACGGCCACCGCGCGCCAGAGAGGGATGCCGGGCAGGTCGCTGCGCTCGGTGATCCAGGCCAGTGTCACGGCCAGCGCGATGCAAAGCGGCACGGCGAGCAGTTCGAGCAGCAGCGTGTTCACCAAGAACTCGCCGACGCGCGGGCGAAACACCAGCCGGACAACCGTGTCCCAGCCCGCATCCAGCGCGACCCACAACACGAAGCCGAGCGGCACGAGGCTGATCAGCGACACGACAACAGCGGCCAGCACCACAGGCGAAAGCAGGCCACGCCGCTGCGGCCGCAGCCTCAAGGGCGCGCGGCCGATACGCTCGTCGAGGAGAGAGGCTGCACTGAGCTGCGCTTGCGTCACGCTGTCTATCCCATGAGAACGCTGAACGGCGTCCACGTGTTGGTTGGTCTAGAGCAGCCCTGCGTCGGTCATCATGTCCGTGACCTTCTGGCTGTCGAGCTTGTCGGGATCGAGCTTCGGGGCTTGAAGATCGGCAAGCGGCACAAGAGCGGAGTTGGCGGCCTCTTGGCTGCCGACGGGATATTCAAAGGATTTCCCTTCGCGCAGAACCGCCTGTCCCGCCTTGGAGGTGATCCATTGCACGAAGCGCTCGGCCTGCGCCTTGTTCTTGCTCGAAGCGAGAACGCCTGCGCCTGATATGCTGACGAAGGCGCCGGGATCCTCGTTGCGGAAATAATGCAGGGCGACATTGCCGCTGTTTTCGCCGGTGCGCGCCTGATCGCCGAAGTAATAGTAATGGTAGATCAGCGCGCCGTCGACCTCACCGATATTGACGCCCTTCATAGCCGCGCTGTTGCCGCGATAGGGCTTGGCGCCTTCCTTCATGGCGGTGAGCCAAGACTTGGTCGGCTGCTCGCCCTTCAAGGCCAGGATCGCGCCAACGATGGCCTGGAAGTCGGCACCGCCGGCCGACGCCGCCCAGCGGTTATTCCAAGCGGGATCGGCGAGATCCATGACGGACTTCGGCAGATCGGCTTCGGTCAGCTTGGTCTTGTCATAGGCGAACACCGTGCTGCGCGCGGCGATGCCGATCCAGTTGCCGCTGGACGGTCGGAACGTGTCCGGCACGTTTGCCAGCGTGTCTTTCGACAGCGGTGCGAACAGGCCGGCCTTGTCGACCAGCACCATGCCCGGCGAATTCTCTGTCAGGAACACGTCGGCAGGTGAGGCCGCGCCTTCGCTGAGAATCTGGTTCGCCATTTCCAGGTCGGCACCCTGGCGCATGGTGATGCGGATGCCGGTTTCGGCGGTAAACTTCTGCGCCCATTCGCGCGCGAGGTTCTCGTGCTGCGCATTATAGATGATGAGCGAGCCGGTTTCCTGCGCCTGCGCTTGCGGCGAAAGCAGGCCGAGGGCCAGCAGCGAGAGCGCTGCAATGCGCGAAATCATCATCGTGGAAGCACCTCCGGCTGGCGCGACCGATCCGTGCCGGTCACGCCAAGTCTAGAGGAAGCTGAGTTGAGTGGTCAACTTTGCTGCACGTTCACGCGAAGAGGTCGCACCGTGATCCAGGTCATGCACCGTGGCCGACGATGCCCTTGATCTCCAGGAAGTCGTGGATGCCCCAATCCGCATATTCGCGGCCGTTGCCGGACTGCTTGTAGCCGCCGAAGGGCGCGAACGTGTCCCAGGCCGGATAGTTGAGCGCGACCGTGCCGGCCCGCAGGCGATGGCTGATTGCACGGGCCTGGTTGATGTCGCCGGACTGGATGTAGGCGGCGAGGCCGTAGACCGTGTCGTTGGCGATTTCGACGGCTTCGTCGATGTCATGATAGGGCATCAAGGCGATCACCGGGCCGAAGACTTCTTCACGCGCGATCGTCATGTCGCGGGTGACGTCGCCGAACACGGTGGGGCGCACATAATAGCCGCGGTTCAGGCCTTCCGGCCGGCCGATGCCGCCCGTTACCACGGTGGCGCCTTCCTTGATGCCCTGCGCGATCAGGGTCTGGATGCGATCGAACTGCGATTCGCTGATCACCGGGCCGAGATCGGTGTCATCGGCTTGTGGGTCGCCGACCTTGAGGGTTTCGGCGGCCTGGCGTGCGATGTTGAGCGCTTCGTCATGCCGGTCGGCCGGCACAAGCATGCGGGTTGGCGCATTGCAGGACTGGCCGGAATTTTCGAAACAGCGCACCACGCCTTCGCTCACCGCCTTTTCCAGATTGGCATCGGGCAGGATGATGTTGGGCGACTTGCCGCCGAGCTCCTGAGCGACGCGCTTGACCGTATCGGCAGCAGCCTTGGCGACGAGGATGCCTGCGCGGGTTGAGCCGGTGAAGGACACCATGTCGACATCGGGATGCTCTGCCATGACCTGGCCAACAGCCGGACCCGTGCCGTTGATCATATTGAACACGCCCTTCGGCGTGCCGGCCGCTTCCATGACTTCGGCGAAGATGATGCCGCTCACTGGAGAGAGTTCGGACGGTTTCAGCACCATGGTGCAGCCCGCCGCGATCGCCGGTGCGACCTTGGAGACGATCTGGTTGAGCGGCCAGTTCCAGGGCGTGATCAGCGCGCAAACGCCGACCGGCTCACGCGTCACCAGCGTGGTCCCGCGCTGTTCGGTGAGCTCCATCCGGTCGAGTGCCGTGATGGTCGCCTCCAGATGGGCGCGGCCGACCCAGGCCTGGGAGTCGCGCGCAAAGGCAAGCGGCGCGCCCATTTCGAGGGACACGGTGCGGGCGATGTCTTCATAGCGGTCGTTATAGGCTTCGAGGATGCGGCGCAGCAGCGCAAGGCGCTCGGTCTTGGATGTGAAGGCGAAAGTGGCGAAGGCAGCGCGGGCTGCTGACACTGCACGATCGACATCAGGCTTCGCGCCGACGGCGATCGTGGTGAAAGCTTCTTCGGTGGCTGGATTGATGACGTCGAGCCGCTCGAGCCGGTCCGGCGCGACCCAGGCGCCGTCGATGAAGAACATGTCGTGATGGTTCATGAACTGACCTCCTGGAGTGGTCGAGGATAAGCGGCAGTGACGTGCATGTCATGCACGGGATCGGCGACGATTGCGGGAAAAGCGACTTTCCACGGCAAGGCACTGAAATGGTCAGGTTGTCGCAGGGCGCTGCGGTTTGTTCGGTTGTTGATCCAGATCAAAGGTCTTGCCAGCCGGCGGACGTAAAAGCAGCTCATCAAACGTCAAGGAGACGAGAAATGAAGCGTTCCACCGTTACCGCTCTTCTGGCTGCTGTCGCCGCCGTTGCTTTTGCCGGCCCCGTGCTCGCAGCCGATCATCAGGTTCAGATGCTGAACAAGGGTGAGAAGGGCGCAATGGTTTTCCAGCCTGACTACATCGAGGCAGCCCCAGGCGACACCGTGACCTTCGTGGCCACCGACAAGGGTCATGACGCTGAATCCATCAAGGGCATGATCCCGGAAGGTGCTGAGCCGTTCAAGGGCAAGATCAATCAGGACATCACAGTCACGGTTGAGAAGGAAGGCCTGTATGGCGTGAAGTGCACCCCACATTACGGCATGGGCATGGTTGCGCTGATCAAGGTCGGCACGCCTGCAAACGCGGAAGAGGTCAAGACCGTGAAGCATCCGGGCAAGGCGAAGACCCACTTCGAAGCCCTGCTTACGCAAGCCGGCGCACAGTAAAAACAAACCAAGGTTCAACAAAAAAGGCCGGAGCGATCCGGCCTTTTTTGTTGTCCGCTGATGGATGAGAAGCGTCTACTTGAAGGCGATCACCGCGAAGCAGATCACGAACAAAGCCGAGATCCAGGCAAAGGATACCCAGCGCTCGGCAACGCGGCGGCCTTTTACGAAATCGCCTGCGCGGCGCAGCTGCGAAGCGCGCACGCGCTGCATGATGTGGGCGAGCGTCAGTACGCAGACCAGCAGGAACTTGGCGGTAAACCAGGCGCTGAGCGCACGGTCGCCGGCGCCATAGCGGCTCCACAACAGCGTCAATCCGCTGATCCAGGCGAAGGCGACGCCGAAGCTGGTGATGTCGGCGAGCGTGCGGCGCGTCAGTGCCATGCCGGCTTCCGCTTCGCGCCCTGCACTCGCGCGCAAGGCGACGTAATGCGACAGCAACAGGCCGGACACCATCGCGATGGTGATGAGATGCGCCATCTTCAAAAGTTCAAACACGGCGCGTTTCCTCCTTCGTGCCGGATAGGGTGGTGTCTGGTTGCTGACCGGCCGGTGGTTCGTCGTCGATCAGGATGCGGGCTGCGGCGCCGTCGAGGTCTTCATATTGGCCGTTGCGCAGCGACCATAGAAAGACGACCAGCGCGAGCAGGCCGAAGCCGAGTGCGATCGGGATCAGGC
>NZ_DAMBUH010000165.1:0-296 GCF_032053605.1 Tianweitania sp. | reverse complement strand
TGCGCATGCCGACCTTGCGCAAGGACAGGCCGAGCGTCAGCGCATTGGCGATTACCAGGATCGACGAGGCCGACATGGAAACGGCGGCGATCAACGGCGTGGCGAAGCCGAGCACCGCGATCGGCACGGCAATGACATTGTAGCCGATCGCCAGGCTGAAATTGCTGAAGATCTTGCGGCGGGCCTTGCGGGCGGTGACCACGCTTTGCAGCACGGGCGCCAGGTTTTCGCCGGTGAACACGATGCCGGCTGCGGCCTGAGCGATGTCGGCACCGGAAGCCGGCGAGATCGAAACA
>NZ_DAMBUH010000164.1:0-4746 GCF_032053605.1 Tianweitania sp. | reverse complement strand
AGACCACATTAAACAAACAGCCCAACAATACGGTTGCTGAGGTGCGAGCCCGCACGACGTCATTGATGATGAGCCGCCGAACAAAGGCGAGCCTCGAAGGACGCACCTCATTTCCAAACCTTGCAGACGGGCATTTCACCCAAGGACAGGCGGATGAAAGCATATTGGAATGACTGTGGCGACGAATTGCCTTCTGATCAGGCAAAAGAGGTCGATCTTGCCGAGGCGGGTCGGATCTGGTCCGATGTCGTTCGTGGCGTCGAGGGCAACTTCCTTGGCCTGATCGATGATCAGGACAGAACGGTGCAGTTCTACTTCGTGGAAGGCATACCGGACGAGGTCGATGATGCCAGCCACCTCCAGATCGTCCTGCTGGACTTGCCGCAACCGGAGCAGTCGGGCTCCTACGAAAGGCAAGTGACAATCGGCGAAGTCCACCGCCTCATCGAAACCGCTTTCCGCCACGGAGCCGACCCGCGCCACTTCGGCGCGTTGAGCTTTAGGCACTGGTGACAGTCGGCTGACCAGTTGATGCTGCGCCGTCAACTTTGGGCCCTTCCACGATCATCGCGCACTTGCCTTCAAGCCGACGCGACCTGTCTGTGCCTCCGTGCGCTGCAGCTATTGATTGGCCTTTGCCTGATCAAAACAGGCACTTGCTCGCTTGATGTCGGGACCGTGCGCAAGGGCCCAGGCACAAAGAGCCTCGAACGGCTGGCGCAGCGAGTGGCCGAGCGGCGTTATCGCGTATTCGACACCGATTGGGGCGGTCGGCAGAACGGTCCGGGTCACAAGACCATTGCGTTCCAATCGCTTCAAAGCGTCGGCGAGCGCCTTATGCGTGATGCCGTCCAGGCGTCGCTTGATCTCGTTGAACCGCGCCGGCTGGGGGCACAGTTCGGTCAGGATCAGGATCGTCCACTTGTCTGCGATCCGATCCAGAACCGGCCGGATGTGGACCATATTGCCGCGTGCCTGCTCGGACAGACAGGCCAGCTCGGTATCATCGATCATATCTAGGCTCTTCAAAGTGCGTTCTTGTTACTAGATAGCCATCGTATATCTGGATGCCATCGCCAAACAAGGAGCTCATGCGATGGCAACAGTTGAGAACAAGACCGCACTCGTGATCGGGGGTGCGAAGGGGATCGGGCTGGCGATCGCCGAACGTTTGTCGCGCGAAGGAGCAACCGTTTTCCTGACAGGTCGACGCGCCGACGAGGTGGAGACTGCTGCCCGGCAGGTGGGCGGAGGCGCGCGCGGGATCGTGGCCGATGCCAGCGTGCCCGAGGATCTGGCACGGGTCGTTGCGACCGTGACCGGAGCGCGGGCACGCCTCGACCTTCTCGTTCTGAATGCCGGACTATCCGAACCTGCAGCGATTGCGGATCAAACCGTCGAGCACTTCGATCGGCACTTTGGTGTGAACGTGCGTGGAATGGTGTTCGGCCTGCAGGCGGCCCTGCCGGCGATGGGTGATGGCGCATCGGTCGTTCTCATGGGATCGATCGCGGACGCCGCTGGTATTCCAGCATACGGCACCTACGCCGCCACGAAGGCGGCGATCCGATCCTATGCCCGCACCTGGGCCGCGGAACTCGCGCCGCGCGGCATTCGCGTCAACGTCGTGGCACCTGGCCCTACGGACACGGACATGATGGCGGCCGTTTCAGAAGACGTGCGTGCAACGCTGATCGCGCCGATACCGATGGGCCGTATGGCGCGTCCCGACGAAGTGGCATCCGCAGCGCTGTTTCTTCTCAGCGACGACGCCAGCTTCATCACCGGCGCCGAACTCTGCGTCGATGGCGGTATGAAACAGGTCTGAAGACCGCCACAGCGCCGATCTCGTCCGCTTCCAATTTTTCGAACTTGGAAGCGGACGGTTGGATTTCCCACCAACCCCTTCGACCATGTTCAGGTATCCGTCGAAACATCGTCCCACGCCTGGTCCTGATAGCCGATCAGCCAGTTCAGGGCGTGATGGCGTTCTTGGACGACGCTGCCGTCGAGGTCGCTCGGCGCGGGTTCACCCTTGATACGCGCGTTTACCACGGCCCAGTCATAGCGGTAGATCAGGTCGGCGGCATCAAGGATCTCGCGTTGCGGCCGCAGCTTGGCGCGCTTCTTCAGGCCGTCCGTGCCGAGGTCGCGCAAGGTGGCGGCGATGCGGGGAACGTCGCAGATCGCTTCGGGGCGGGGTAGCTCCTCGAAGATGCCGAGCGCCCAAAGCAGGACGTTCACGCCTTCATAGCGCCAGGTGAAGTTGACGCGGTCCTGCTGTTCCGGATCGCTTTCAGCCATGAAGGCGCGTTCCTTCGGCGTGAAGAAGGCATCGGCACCGAATTGGCGCACGAGCGAATTGGACAGCCCCGCATCGCCGGTTTCGCCTTTCACCGCGACGATGGCCAAGGCGATCGTCCGCTCGACCACTTCGCGCTCGCTGCGCCGCGCGCTTTCCGTTTCGCTCTCGATCGCCGGCAGATGCGCGATCGTCGGCACGGCCTCGGCTTCGAGCTGGGTCATCGAACGCAGTTTGCGCAGATCGGGATCGTCAGGCGTTTGCGGCTGCGCCTGGGTGGGCAGGATGAGCCCGAGAAGAGCAGAGACGATGCGTTTCATGGGCCGACTTCGAATCCTTGCCGTTGCGTCAGAGCCACCAGAAACACCGGGTCAGCGATGGTCAACCCTTCCAGCTGCGATCGCCCGACAGAATATCCGCGGCGCGCGCTGCCAGCACGCTCGACAGCTTGCCGACTTCGGCCGCGTTGGTACTGGCGGCACTGCCGTCTAACGCGCGCGCTGCAATCCCTTCGAAGATCACGCCGAAGCGGAACAGGGCGAAAGCGAGATGGAAGGGTTTCAGGCCTTCGCTGATGCCGGCGGCTTGAAGATAAGTCTCTTCAAACGCTTCGCGTGTCGGCAAGCCTTGAGCCGCGAAGTCGATCCCCATCACGCCGCCATATTCCTCCGGCGTGATGAACCACAGCGTTTGCGTATGGGCGAGGTCGGCGAAGGGGTGGCCGAGCGTGGACAGTTCCCAGTCCAGCACGCCGACGATCTCCGGCGCGGTCGGATGCAGCATGACATTGCCGATGCGGTAATCGCCATGCACGATCGTGGTGCGGTCATCGGCCGGAATGTTCTGCGGCAGCCAGGCGGCCAGTGCATCGATGTCTGGGATTTCACGCGTTTTCGAGAGATGCCACTGCTTGGTCCAGCGCGCGATCTGGCGCTCGAAATAGCTGCCATATCTGCCGAAGTCGGACAGGCCGGCACCCGCGACATCAACCGAATGCAGGCGGGCAAGCACGGTTGCGAGGTCGTGGTAGGCTGCGGCCCGGTCGCCTTGCGCCAGCTCAGGCAACTGGCTGTCATGGAACACGCGGCCGTCGAGACGCTCCATGACGTAGAACTTCGTGCCGAGAAGTGCGGGGTCTTCTTCGTAAAGCACCATGCGCGGCACGGGCACGCCCTGGTCGGCGAGCGCGGCCATGACGCGATATTCGCGATCGACCGCGTGGGCGGACGGCAGAAGCTGGCCGGCCGGCTGCTTGCGCAGCACCAGTTCGCGATTGTCGAAGGACAAAAAGAAGGTCGGGTTGGATTGCCCGCCCGAGATCTGGCGCGCGCGAGGCTCGCCGCGCAGATCCGGCCGCCCCGCCTTCAGGTAGTCGGACAGGGGGCCTAGTGCGAGTTCACCCTGTCCAACTGTTTGCGCTTTATCCGACGCCATGCGCTCAAGCGCTGCCGGTCAGACCAGCTCGACCGCCATGGCGGTGCCTTCGCCGCCGCCGATGCACAGAGATGCCACGCCGCGCTTGAGGCCGTTTGCCTTCAGCGCATTCAACAAAGTCACCATGATTCGCGCGCCCGATGCGCCGATCGGATGGCCGAGCGCGCAGGCGCCACCATTGATGTTGACGACATCATGCGAAATGCCAAGGTCGCGGATGGCGGCCATCGGCACCACCGCGAAGGCTTCGTTGATTTCCCACAGATCGACCTCGTCCTTGCTCCAGCCGACCTTGTCCAACAGCTTCTGCATGGCGAACACCGGCGCGGTGGTGAACCAGTTCGGCTCCTGCGCATGGCTGGCATGGCCGTGAATGGTGGCGAGCGGGGTCAGACCGCGCTTGTCGGCTTCGGACATACGGGTGATGATCAGGGCTGCGGCGCCATCCGAGATCGACGAGGAGTTCGCCGCCGTCACCGTGCCGCCGTCGCGGAAAGCGGGCTTGAGATGCGGGATCTTTTCGGGACGCGACTTGCCGGGCTGTTCGTCGGTCGTGGACGCATCCACCGCCACGATCTCGGCCTGGAAACGGCCTTCCTCGATCGCCCGCTTGGCGCGCGCCAGCGATTCCAGCGCGTAATTGTCTTGGGCTTCGCGGGTGAACTGGTAGTGCTGCGCGGTGTCTTCGGCAAAGGTGCCCATGGCACGGCCGCGATCATAGGCGTCTTCCAGGCCGTCGAGCATCATGTGATCCATGACGCGGCCATGGCCGATGCGATAACCGCCGCGCGCCTTGTCGAGCAGGTATGGCGCGTTGGTCATGCTTTCCATGCCGCCGGCCAGCACGATATCGGCGCTGCCTGCTGCTACGAGATCGGTTGCGAACATCGCGGCCTTCATGCCCGAGCCGCACATCTTGTTGAGCGTGGAAGCCGGCACGGATTGCGGAACGCCGCCGGCGATCGCCGCCTGGCGCCCGGGTGCCTGGCCGAGGCCGGCCGACAACACGC
>NZ_DAMBUH010000163.1:0-4800 GCF_032053605.1 Tianweitania sp. | reverse complement strand
AGAACTGGGTGAAGAACTTTGACATCACGTCATCCCTTAGGGCGGGTATCCGCTTGTTCGTTGGCCGCGTTATGGCGCTGACTGCCCGGCTTGGCAAGAAGGCGCACCGCTCAGACCAGTGACTTCTCGTAGATCAGCACGGTTCGCGGCAATGCGCGGCCATGTTCCTCACGCCCGACCTGGGTGAAGCCTTCGGTCTCATAGAAGGCGACGGCGCGGCTGTTCTTTTCTTCCACTTCCAAACGCAACAGCTGCGATTCGAAGAAGGACTGCTCGATCTCTTCCAGAAGCATGCCGCCGATGCCTCTGCCCTGAAAGGCCGGAAGAACATAAAGCTGGAACAGCGTTACGGTGCGCGCATCGTCGCCGATCGCTGCGGCGTAAGCGCAACCGCATAGCTGCTCGCCGTCATCGGCCACGAGATAATCCGACCGATCGCGATCAATCATCGCCTGCAAGGCCTTCGGCGAATGCCACTCGGCCGTCAGTTCTTCCACCATGGCGGGACCGTAGAGACCATCGTAGGTCGCGTGCCAGGTCTCGGCCAGTAGGGCGCGGATCGCGGGAATGTCCCGCGAACCCGCAGTGCGGACAAAAACGCTCACTCGGTGATCCCGAGCTTGGCCTTGACCAGGTCGTTGACGGCCTGCGGAGCGGCCTTGCCGCCAGTCGCCTTCATGACCTGACCCACGAACCAGCCGGCCATGCTCGGCTTGGCCCGGGCCTGCTCTGCCTTGTCGGGGTTGGCGGCGATCACATCATCGACAGCCTTCTCGATCGCGCCGGTATCGGTGACCTGCTTCAAGCCGCGCGACTCAACAAGCTCCCGGGGATCGCCGCCCTCGTTCCAGACGATCTCGAACACGTCCTTGGCGATCTTGCCGGAGATCGTGCCGTCCTTGATGAGGTCGACGATGGCGCCGAGCTGTTCCGGCGACACCGGTGAATCTTCGATGTCACGGCCGGCCTTGTTCAGCGCACCGAGCAGTTCGTTGATGACCCAGTTCGCCGAAATCTTGCCGTCGCGGCCCTTGGCGACCTGCTCAAAGTAAGCGGCGATCGCCTTTTCTGAAACGAGGATCGAGGCGTCATAAACCGACAGGCCGAGATCGTTGACGAGCCGGTTTCGCTTGTCGTCCGGCAGTTCCGGAAGATCGGCAGCCAACGCATCGACATAGGCCTGATCGAACTCGAGCGGCAGCAAATCCGGATCGGGGAAGTAGCGATAATCATGCGCTTCTTCCTTCGAACGCATGGAGCGGGTTTCGCCCTTATTGGGGTCGAACAACCGCGTTTCCTGGTCGATCTTGCCGCCATCTTCGAGGATCGCGATCTGGCGGCGGGCCTCGTAGTCGATGGCTTGGCCAACGAAGCGGATCGAGTTGACGTTCTTGATCTCGCAGCGCGTGCCGAACTCACCGCCTGGCTTGCGGACGGACACGTTGACGTCGGCGCGTAGCGATCCCTCGTCCATGTTGCCATCGCAAGTGCCGAGATAGCGCACGATGGTGCGCAGCTTGGTGACATAGGCTTTCGCCTCGTCGGCCGAGCGCATGTCGGGCTTCGACACGATCTCCATCAAGGCGACGCCCGAGCGGTTCAGGTCCACGAAGGACATGGTGGGGTGCTGGTCGTGGATCGACTTGCCAGCATCCTGTTCCAGATGCAGGCGCTCGATGCCGACCTCGATATCCTCGAAGTTGCCCTGACGATCCGGCCCGACCGAAATGATGATCTGGCCTTCGCCGACGATTGGCTGCTTGAACTGCGAGATCTGGTAGCCCTGCGGCAAATCGGGATAGAAGTAGTTCTTTCGGTCGAACACAGATTTGTGGTTAATCTGCGCCTTCAGGCCGAGGCCGGTGCGAACGGCTTGGCGCACGCATTCCTCGTTGATCACCGGCAGCATGCCGGGCATTGCCGCATCCACGAGGCTGACATTCTCGTTGGGTGCTGCGCCGAAGGTGGTGGATGCGCCGGAGAAAAGTTTGGCTTCCGACGTGACCTGCGCGTGGACTTCGAGGCCGATGATCACTTCCCAGTCGCCGGTGGCGCCGGGGATCAGGCGTTTGGGATCGGGCGTGCGGGTATCGACAATCGTCATGATGAAGGTCCGGTCGAGATCAAGCGGCCGCTGCGGCCGCATCACATAAGCCGTTTCGGCTAAAGCAATCGGCCGCGCTTCGCAAGGCAAGCCCAACGATCCAAGCTGTTCAACTCCGGGACTCCGTACAATTTGAACGGATCCCAGATCGAACAAACAGGCTGGGAACGGGCTCCGTTCAGGCCGTCGCGATGTAGAGCTTGATCTCTTCGCTCTCGCGTTCGACGTCTTCGATACGCAGTTTCACCACGTCGCCGATGGAAATAATACCGTCGAGCAGGCCATCGCGCTCCACCGGAAGATGGCGGAAGCGGCCATTGGTCATGATCTCCAGCAATTCGCTGGTTGTCTGGTTCTCGCTGCAAGTCGTGACATGGCTGGTCATGACAGCCGAAACACGCTGCTCCAATGCCAGCTCACCGTCACGGCCGACAACCCGCACAATGTCGCGCTCCGACAAGATGCCGGCAATCCGGCCGTCGCCATCGGTGACGACAAGCGCGCCGATCCGTTGTTCGCCAAGGCTTTTGGCAGCGTCAGCCAGGGTTTGATCGGGGCCTATCGTTGCGACGGCCCGGCCTTTGGTTTCCAGGATTTTTCGTACGGTCATGCGCTTGCTCCTCCGGTTCGCGCCACCCGCCCATCGCTATTGTGCGATGGTGAAGAGGCATGGTGCCAAGCTTGGAGCGGTGTGGCAACGGCGTTAAGCCAAACGCACCCTTTGAGGCTGCCGTTCACCGAACAGACCGATGAAGAGGAAACCAACGAGAAAGCCGCCGACATGCGCTTCCCAGGCAACCGCACCCATGTCCTCGGGCGTCAGATAGCCCAAACCGGAAATCAGGTTGACGGCCATCCAGACCACCAGAAACACGATCACCGTGCGCGAGGTCAGGCTCTCCACGATCGTCAGCGGCGGACCGGAAAAGCGCCCGCGACCCAAGCTTCGGTCAATGTTGAACCCGAAGCGCGCCGCAGCACCCATCATGCCGGAGATCGCGCCTGAAGCGCCTACCAGCGGAATTTCCGAACCGGCATGCAGAGCATAATGCAGGGCCACCGCGCCCCAGGCAGTCACCAGCCAGAAGGCTAGAAAACGCAAGGCACCCAAACGGTTAGCGAGCGGAGAACCGAACGCGGCCAGCCAGACCATGTTGACGATCAGATGCGACCAGCCACCATGAAGGAAGGCGTAGGTAATCGTGCTGGTCACCGCATAGATGTCGAAGAGGTAATCACCGGAATAGCGGATAGGGATGAAGGCCGCGCGCACCAGCAGGCTTACGTCCTGCTCCTCTGTCAGAAGATAAAGGCGCACCAGATGAACGCCCGCGCAAAGCGCGATCATCAGCAACACGGCGCCGGGTATGTTGAACACGGGCTCGCGCGGCGGGGTAAGGACCTGGGCGGGTTCGACCGCGGCGGCGCGGTGATTCTCTTCTGGGATGCTCATCGCCCCTAGATCGGCCTAAAAAGAAGGCCGTTCAAGGTTTCCCTTGAACGGCCTGGTCGAGCCCCCACGCTCCCCCAAAACTTTGCTGTAACCGCGCTTCTCTGCGGTTGTTGCAACCTTGGCCTCCACTTCGCGCCAAAGCAATTGAAACCCTTTGTTAACCTTAACTGACCTGCTCCGTGAACAAGCAAGGAGCGTGACTGGCACGGTTCCTGCTGCGCACAGCATGAAATGCGCCGGGTGGCTCCAACTTGTTCACCGATGGCACACCGCCGGCGATCATGGAGAACAGGAACTTATGAGACTGCAGGGTTCGATAGAGCTATTCCAGTACTGGAATCGGCTGCGCGATGGGCGCCCTGCTCCGCTACGCACGGAGATCGAGCCAGCGGACATCAAGAACCTGCTTGCCGACACGTTCATCCTTGAACTGGATACGCGCGGGGGTCCCGTGTTCCGTCTGGCAGGCACGCGTCTTTGCGCAACCTATGGCCGCGAGCTGAAAGGCTACTCTTTCGCGTCCATGTGGACGCCGCGCGACCAGAAGATTGTCGCGCGTTTGTCCAACAACGCGTTCCACGACAAGAACGTGGTTTCGATGAGCTTTCGCGGTGTCAGCGAGACCGGTCGCGAGCATTTGTTCGAACTGCTGCTTCTACCGATCGAGGGCGGTCGCGACAGTCTGCGCGCGCTTGGCATCGTGAGCGCCAAGGAGCGGCCGTTCTGGATGGGTGCGGACCCGATCTGCGAGAATGTGCTCCAGTCGGTGCGTGTCATCGATCCCGAGATCGAGCCGATCTTCCTCAAGAACCGGCCGGCCATCGAAGTGCCCTCGCTGGCGCCGGGCGATCGCCACTTCAATCCGCTTGATGTGTTTTCCGGGCCAGGTCGGCGCATCCGTCACCTCGTCGTTCTGGATGGTGGACGCGGCGAATGATGGGGATGACGATCCCCATCTCATGAACGGAACCGGAACACAGGTCGCGTACTGACGCTTGCCGTGCCATATTGTGCGGTGATTCGCAGTACCGGGACCTGGTTTGGAATGACCGATACAAACGACCTCTTCGGATTATTCGATGCTCCACAGGCACGTGCCAAGTCGAAGCCGGTTGATCCGATCCTGCAGGCTGCGCGTGAGCGCGCTGCAAAAAAGACCCTGCCGAACGTAACGCCGGAAGCACCCGCAGCCGAGACGCCGCCCCCACCACAGCCTGTGGCGGTTGCTCCGCTCGCGGCACCG
>NZ_DAMBUH010000162.1:0-4857 GCF_032053605.1 Tianweitania sp. | reverse complement strand
ATGACAGAAGTGGTTGCGGGGGCAAGATTTGAACTTGCGACCTTCAGGTTATGAGTTTGCTGAGGGCGCTTTTCGCCACGGTATCCGGCACTGCGAAGCTGACGCAGATTTCCGCCTAACCCGCTGTTATGGTTGACGTATAGCTTCATCCATCTTACTCTTTTCTGCGAGAGGAATACCCAGTTTTACGCTCCCTGATGCTTCCGATGTGATTCCGGACATCCCCCTTTGACGGAAGAAGACCATGGCGAAGATCACCAAACGTTCCGTCGATGCCGCGGCACCTGCGGACAAGGAGTTCTTCATCTGGGATGACGAGATGAAAGGGTTTGGCCTTCGGGTTTATCCCTCCGGCCGCAAGATGTATCTGGCTCAGTTTCGAACAGGCGGTCGGCTGCGCCGGATCAACATCGGATTGCATGGCGCGGTGACGCCCAACCTAGCGCGCACTGAAGCCATGAAGCATCTGTCGCAGGTTCGCTTAGGCGCTGATCCGGCAAGAGATCGTGATCGCCGCAAAGCGTCGCCGACAATGAAGGAGTTCGGCGAACGCTTTCTTGATGACCATGTCGCGTCCCACTGCAAAGCCTCGACCCATGGAGAATACAAGAGGTCGGTCGAGCTCTTCATCAACCCGAAGCTTGGATCGCATCGCCTGATCGACATCACGCGCGCTGATGTCGTGGAACTGCATCAGTCGATGAGGGCAACGCCGTATCAGGCCAACCGAACCCTTGGCGTTCTTTCGATCATGTTCACTGTTGCGCATACGTGGGGCGTCCGTACCGACGGTGTGAACCCGTGCTGGAAGGTGAAGCGATACAAAGAGGTCAAGCGTGAGCGCTATCTGACACCGGAAGAACTTGCGCGGCTTGGCAAGGTTCTGCGCGAAGCGGATGGTGAGCGTGAAGCGGCATCCTGCATCCAGCTCCTTCTTCTCACCGGCTGCCGCCTTGGCGAGATCCAGACGCTTAAATGGGACTATGTTGATCTCGACGCCGGGCTTCTGCGTCTACCTGATTCCAAGACCGGCGCCAAACTGGTGGCTATCGGCGAAGCAGCCGTGGACGTCTTCAAAGCCATCTCGAAGTGCAAGAACAATCCCTATGTCATCACCGGGACGATCGAAGGTCAGCACCTCACCGACATGCAGAAGCCTTGGCGGCGATTGCGCAAGCGCGCCAAGCTCGATGGCCTGCGCATCCATGATCTGCGCCATTCCTTCGCGTCGGATGCCCTGCAGCTCGGCGAGGATCTCACCATGATCGGACGCTTGCTTGGTCACACGCAGGTTCAAACAACAGCCCGCTACGCGCACCTCAAGACAGATCCGATCCGCGCGGCTGCCAATAAGGTATCGAACGCCATCGCTGAAGCTCTCGCCCTTCCCGTTAAGAGGAGCGAGGCGGACGAGGAAGATGAGGAGGATGCGTCTGAGATCGCAGCTTAGATCGGCGTTCGGATGTGGTTCGGGAGGATGGCCATGACGTCACTCTCAAGCCGAACAATCCACGAGGTTGCGAGAAGCGTTGTTGGAGACGGCGCGGTGTCTGCGCGATCAGCGGCGGCAACAGACCATGTTAGCGGCAGCCGCTTGCTATGGATGAGCCGCTTGGCTGCCGCCTCCCCTCCCCGCAGCGCGAAGCCAGTATGTCTCGCAGCAACTGCTCTGAAATCTCTGGAAAGCCGGTCAAGGCTGGCTGCCCAACCAGCACAGCTCCAACCGGCTTCTTGGCCATCCACTCCGTTCCCGCAAAGTGTCTAGCCAACCCTGACTGACATGGTAATTCGTCCACCGGCGCAGGGCAGAGGGCGGACAAGGATTGGGGTTCGGCGCTAAGGTCGAACCCGATGGGTGGGGCAGTTACCGTAGCAGTGGAGGCAATGACGTGCGTCGGCTGCAATCATCCCACGGGATCAGGCTTCTGGCGCTGGGTAGCTAACGTTTGGCGTCAGCTGCTTTCCCAGTCGAACCAGGTCTGCATGAGCCGACTGGATGTGCGGCCATGGAAAGGTGTCCGGCCGTTCATCCCACGCTTCGCCCCAACGGCCGATCGCGTCCAGCTTACCAGCAACACCTGCCAGCGACATGGCTGGCGTGGTTATCATGGCATCTAGCACGGTCTTGGCATGTGAAAATGCCGCCTGCTCGGCCTTCATGGTTGAGAAGTAACCGACCTCGCTGGAAATTGCGTCGAACTCAGCTTGCTTGGCAGCAAGCTCACGTTCCGCTTGCAGTCGAGTAGCTCCCATATCCGTGCGCTCGCCAATTAATCGATTAAGATCAAACAGGGAGTGCACGTATACGGGCTTGCAGCCAGGTACCGGAACCAACGTGCCGAAGCTGTCGAACCGTTCTGCGACTTCCACTTCGAGCTTCTGCATCAGCTGGCTTAGCTCCTGCACCAGCAGGTGGGTAGCTGCCCAGTCATGCCAGAGTGTGATGACAGGATCGTCAGGTCGAAATGAAGAGAGCGGGATAGCAGAAGAAGCGTTTCCCAAAACGCCACCCGTGACGGCCGCGCTGCCGCCTAAAAGCGCTACGCGACGCGTGACGCAGGCATAGTTCATGCTATGGTCGGAATCAGCCATGATCCGAGCTCCAATCAAGCTTGGTTGTGGTTAGGTCGGTCGAGTGTTACCGCACTCTGCCGGCCGCCTTAGGGCCCAGAAGCTAGCCTACCCTACGCCTACAGTCAAGATTTTTGGTATTTTGTAGCGATTTTCGATGACGCCTGTTCAATGTAGAATGGCGAGAGCAGCTTTGAGATTGGGGGTTCGTGAACTGGCCAATCTCGCTGATGTTTCGACAAACACCGTAACTCGCTTTGAGGCTGGCGAAGCTTTGAAGTCGTCGACAGTTTCTCATCTACAATCTGTGCTTGAGAAGTCCGGCATCGAATTTATCCCCGAGAACGGCGGTGGACCGGGAGTTCGCCTCGCACGACCGATGAAAAATTCGTGATCGAAACTCTTATCCTAGCAGTAAGCCAGGTAAAGAACTGCGTCGTTTTAGTCTGCTGATTGATGATTAGGGCTCATCGCATACGATTAAGTCAGCATAGTTGTTCGAATCTCATGCGGTCCGCCATCAAAATCTAGGTTAGGCTGGCGTAGCTATGGTGCCCGTGGCGTAAGATCGACGTTCTCCACGTCGCTTGCCTGCGGTGTGCGCCACCGTCCAGTCACGCCCGAAACGCATTGATCGAAATTGTTGCGGGGATCGAGTCGGACCTGCCTCAGGCGAGAATGCCAATCATCTGCGACAAGCCGATCGCTCTCTACCTCGAACCATCGTCACCTTCGTATCAACCGCGTCAGGCGCTGCTGACGCTGAGGGATTGTGCATCCTTGCGCAATATCCGTGTCGCGGCCTTATTATGTTCCGGCGCGTTCCAGACTACGCCTTTGTCCGACGGCGCCGTCAACAGAACCGTGGAACAGGGAAGACCGGCCGCATCGAATTTCCGCGCGATGAACTCACTCTCGCCACGATCATGGCTCGACATGATCAGCTGATAGCCATTCAATTCGACCATGTTGCGCATCACGTCGACAAAGGCGGCGGTGTGAATGATGTCGTTATGCTGCAGCGGATCGTCGAGCAGCAGCGCACGCCAGCGTGACCAAGGATAGGCCGTACTCGCCGCGCACAGGATGCTGAAGCCATTCGCGGCAAGCTGGCCCTCGCTCAGCACGACCTGAGGCGGCAGATCCTTCTTCGTCTCGATCGCATTGTCGACCTTCTCGCGATAGCGCAGCGCCATGCCGAAGCTGGTTGCATCGACCCGCGTGTCCGCCTTGAACTGAATGCTTTCGCCGGGCGTGCTCAGCATCGCCTCGTTGAAATCGTCGATTACCGTATTGAGCGGGTCAAGCACGCGCGCAGAAAAATCGTCGGCCTGTTTCTGAAGGTCCTCCGAGTAGCGCTTCACCGCGTTGCGTGCCGTGGTGGTGAGCTTCACTGCCGACCGAGCGGCCTCAAGCTTTACCTTCAGCGCGGTCAGATAGGCTGCCGGATCACGGACGCCATCGTCGCCCCCGGCGGTCCGCATCGACGCGACGATCTCGTCGATCTCGCTCTGGAGAAGAGCATCCTCATTGTCGCGGGCAAGCAATAGCTGGCGTTCGGCCAGTAACCGCAAACCTGCCAGCACTGTGTCGATGGCGGAGAGCCCGCGGTCATATTCAGCCTGGCTTGGAATGTCGTTGAGACCAGCGCGCGTCCAGCGCCGCTGCATCTGCCGCGACGCCTGTTCCGAAGTCGTGCGGGCTGCCTCGGCCGCGGCAAGGTCGCGTTGCGCGAGATCGAGCGCGGCCTGCTCGCGCTGGACGTCCGATGACGTCCTGGTCGCCACCTCACTCAGCTGTGCCAGACGTGCTCGCGCGTCTGCGGCGCGCTCACGCTCAGCCGTCAATCTCGCCTCAATATCGTCGATGGTCGCGTTCGACAGATTGCGTGCGGCGATGCGATCGGCGCAGGCCTTGTCCTCTGCCTGATACTGTACCAGCCGTGCGCCGAGCTGGTTGTCGCGCGCGATCAGTTCGTCGAGGTCAGCTGCAACGCTCGATCGCTGTTCGGTTGCCGCCGCCGCGTTCGCCGACAGCGGTTCCAGCGCTGCCTCTGCTGCTGCAAGTGCGGCATCCGCATCGCGTGCCCGAGTTGACGCAAGCGCGGCAAGGTCGCTTTCGGGGGCGGTAGCGAGAGTTCGGGCAATGCTGGCGCGTGCATTTGTCACCGCATCAGCGGCAGCCCTCGCGACCCGTTCGAGCCCGTCGACTGCCGCTACGACCCCGCGAAGGCGACGTATTTCATCGTTGAGCGCGGGTCGAGTGCTCCGCAAGGCCTCCAGCGCG